>DATEPF010000118.1:0-12681 GCA_035273325.1 Pyrinomonadaceae bacterium
CTCGCTCACGTTCCGTTGAATCCTGGCGTTCAGAGCTGCCAGTGCGGCGACGCCGGCGCCGCCGGCCAGCATGGTTTTCCAGAGATTACCGAACTTGCCCATTCGCGGTCCTACACAAAAGCAAAGTCAAACTGTTCCTGATGGACGGCAGGGTCGCTGGTGATGTCCACCGGCCCAAGATAATCTTCAATCTCATTCAACACATCGCGCTCACTGCTGCGCAAAGCTTTGGCAACTTCTGGATTGATCCGTAGGGTGGCCTGTTGGTTTCTCCGGTCCTTCATCGATTTACTAAGCGTGCGGGCGTCTTCGAGGAGCTCATAACAAATCGTCTGGGGCGATTTCACGAGACCAGCACCCTGGCAGTACTGGCATGGAGCACACAACGTTCGCTCCAACGATTGTTTCACTCGTTTGCGCGTCATGATGACGAGTCCAAAATCGTTGAAGGAAAGCACCTTCGTCGGAGACTTATCGCCCCGCAGCGCGTCCTGCAGAGCCTGCATCACCTTTTGCCTGTTGCGCCGCTCTTCCATGTCGATTAAGTCAAGCACAATGATTCCGCCCAGATCACGCAAGCGAATCTGGCGAACGATTTCGTCAACTGCCTCGAGGTTTGTTCTGGTAATCGTGTCTTCCAGACGGCCACTGCCACGTCCCACAAACTTGCCAGTGTTAACGTCGATCGCGACCAGAGCTTCCGTTTGGTTAATAACCAGATAACCACCGGACTTCAACCAGACCCTCGGCTTGATCGCCTTATCAATTTCAACCTGCACCCCATATTTTTCGAGGATCGGTTCTTCACGCGTGTATAGCCGCACTTTATTCAACATGCGCGGTTGAATCCGTTTCACGAACTCAACGATGCTTTCATACTCCTCCTCCGAATCAACGCGAATCGCCGTAAAATCGTCCGACAACTGGTCACGGAGGATGCGCTGGACCAGGTCGAGATCTTTATGGACGAGCGTGGCCGGTTTTGATTTTTCAGCAGCAGCGCGGATGTCGAGCCAGGTACGGACCAGGTAGCGAACATCTTCGCGCAGGTCTTTCTCACTAATGCCGACTCCGGCAGTGCGAACAATAAAACCGCCTGACGGAATATCTTCTTCTGCACGCAGAATCTGAATGAGCTTGCGCAGCCTTTGACGCTCGCTATCCGATTCGATTTTTCGCGACACGCCAACGTGTTCAACAGTTGGCATATAAACCAGAAATCGGCCTGGCAATGCGATGTGGGAAGTAATGCGCGCGCCTTTTTTGGCAATAGGCTCCTTCGCGATTTGGACCAGAATCTCCTGGCCTTCACGCAGGAGATCCGTGATGGTGGGTTGGTTCCGATCGCGGCGTGAGAAGCCGCGCTTATCGCGGCCATTACGTCCGCGTTCACGTTGTGGCGAGACAGCGGCCGGCGCTGGCGCGCTTTTCTCTACTGGTGCTGGCGCTTCGGGTGCAGCTTCCGGTTCGTTGTCGCTATCGGCGGCCGGAGCCTCCCCCGCGCCCTCAGGTGCATCAGAATTCTTAGTTGGACGACGACGTCGGCGGCCACCGCGGCGCGTGGCAAACTCCGCTCTTGACGAACTATCTTCAACACTCGCATCTGCGTCGCCGTAATTGTCTACGGCCTGGCCCTCGCTCGACTCGGCATCCTCGGCTGCTTTGTCTTTCGCCGCTTTTTTGGTGCTCGCACGCTTGGTGGCGGTTTTCTTCTTGCCGCTAACGCTATTTAACAGTTTACCGAGACGCGATTTTTTGGCCGCGGAACGCCCGCGTGCCGGCTTCGCTGTCTCATCGAGGGGCTCGGTTGCAATACTTTCCGTGGCCGGCTGCGTTTCCTCGTCGTCACTGACTCGCTGGAAACTAGCTGAGTCAGTCAGGCGTTGATCAACCTCGTCTATAAAAGAGTCAAGATGTGCGGCGACCTGCTCGCGTGTTCGTGCGGGAACACTTTCACCGACGGCCTCACCGTCATCGATCCGTTGAAAGGATTCATCTCGGTAATCAACGTTGCGGAGCAAAGAACCAACTTCCGCCGTTCGAAAGTCGTCTTCGAGATTGAACTCGCCGGCGTGAATCTGATCAAACAGACGCTCCTGCAATCGAGCATCCTTGAACATCTCGCCGTTGACGAGTGCCGTCTCTTCCTCATCAACGATCCGGTGAATTGACGGGTCGGCGGCGACGAACGGCGTATCAATATCCTCTGCCCTGATGCGCGGCTGGGTAGTCGACGTCTCATCGCTATCTTCGGCTCCTTCCGAAGCGCGACCCCGACGCCGTCCCCGTCGACTCCGACGTTTGCCTCCTTCGGTAGGTTCAGCTGAAGTCTCAGTCTCAGTCTCAGTCTCAGTCTCAGCCGGAGCCTCGGCAATTTCAACCGCCTCACGCAAGGGTTCCGCCCGTTCCTGCGTGGCTTCGATGCGATACTCGCGCTCCACCCGGCCGAGCTCAATTTGTTCGGTCGCTTCACGTTGCGCTTCGGCAATGTCACCTTTTTTCGCTTTATCGATAACGATGCGCTCAAACTCTTCTTCTTCATCGAAGAAGTCAGACACGTAGAGAAACGCGTCTCGTTCCAACCCGATATCGACAAAAGCTGATTGCATGCCCGGAAGAACGCGCATCACGCGGCCTTTGTAAATGTTGCCGACTATGCCCTGGTTACCTTCGCCGCGTTCGATGTAGAACTCGGTTACTTTTTCGTTCTCGATAATCGCGATCTTTTTCTCGCGTCCGTTGACGCTTACGATTAATTCTTTAGCCATTGTTACTAATGTCTCCTGACACGTGTCCGCCACACCCAATGGGGCCGGGGCGCGCATGCGATCCGACAAAATTCGAATGTTGGTTATCGATGTAGCTGGACTTAATTGAAGTTGGGAGCGCAGGCAGGAACAAAACAGAGACTGATCTGTCCTGGCGCCGGTGATGGTGAGTTTTTAGGTCGTGCGCTGGTGTAATAGAGCGCGGACCGTTCGCGTTTTCCACGCGACAGACGATGAAACTGTTCAAAAGAACCCTAACTAGCCGCTTCGCGCAATCAGTCCGACTTTACAAGGAGCGCCCGCCAGGAACTGAAGAGCATTACAACATCCGTGGTGCGGATGTGCTGCGACTTGTGCGCCGGCTTAATTTCAAGGGGGACTTCCATCCCCATGCGCGCGCTGTGCCTGGCTTATAACCAGGTGAGCGGCTTCAGCAAAAGTTGATGATATGTCGTCAGGTTTGGACGACTTCAAAAATTCGAGCTCGCTTGCCGGAGCACGGCGCTCGGTCGGAGCTGCCTTCGTGCTGCACGCTTGTTTCAGGCAATCTGTTGCCGAAAATAAGAATTCCGCTGTGGCGAGCGAGGAGAGTATAAACCTTAGACCGTAAAATGGAAAACGTATCTTAATTGACGAACCTACGCAGTTGGACACTGATCGCAAAACCAATAGCAATAAAGGTAGCGATTAAGGATGCCAGACCAGCGCTCATCAGCGGCAATGGAACGCCGATCACCGGTAAGATCCCCAGTTCCATTCCCACATTAATAAAAATTTGAAACGCCAGGCCGCCCACAATGGCCATGATGACCAGCATGCCCATTCGATCCGGCGCCCGTTTAGCGCCGGCAATCATTCTCGATAGCAACAAACCGTACGCAAACAAAACCAGGATGCAGCCGATGAATCCGGCGTTACCCGCGGTCACCGCGAAAATAAAATCTGTATGAGGCTCGGGAAGGAACTTCAAACTGCTTTGCGAGTGGCCTGACTGGCTGGCCGCGCCTAGTAGTCCACCTTCTCCAATTGTCAGAATGGACTGCCAGGTGTTGTAGCCAAACCCGCGACGGTCCGCCTTCTCGGGATCGAGAATGACGTTGATCCGTTCCTGCTGGTAGTTTTTAACCAGCTTTGTTTTCACACCAACCCAATATGCGAACGGGAGTAACACCACACCCATTACGATGGCTGCAACTACATACCGCATCTTTATGGCCGACAGAAACAGCACCACTAACAGTATTGGAATGTAAGTAATGACGGACCCGACGTCATGCTCCAAAAGGATTAGCGCGATGGGCAGACCCAAAATCACGCCGCCAACCGCGATCTCTTTTATAGTCAAGGGGCTACCGCGATGTTGGCCAAAGTATCTCGCCAACATCATCGCAGTGGTTACCTTCACGAACTCAGACGGTTGAAACTGTCCTATTCCCGGCACGCGAATCCACGCTTGTTGGCCGTTGATCTTCAGACCGATCCCCGGAATCAAAACTATTACCAACAAAACGAGCCCGAATATGTAGAAAGCGGGCGCCATGTTGATCAGTTTGCGGTAATCGTTAAAAGCGACCGCCAACATCGCGACGATGGCAATTCCCAATCCGATCAGTTGCTTTACCCAATAACCTTCTGTGGGCTGCGCATAACGGATTTGAATTGTGCCGAAGATAACGATTCCGATGGCCAGGAAAGCCAGCAGCCAATCGAAATCGCGCATTCCCTTTTTTTGAATTAATGCGACCATCGTAGAACCAATAAATCCTTATTCGTTACGAGCGATCTCGCCATCTTCTTTCTTCGGGGCTGGAGATGGTTCCGGCTGAGGTTTCTTTGCAACCGGCAAGGCGCCTGGCGGTTCTGCATGTCGCGTCTTGCGATAATAAGCGTCATAAATGCGACGCACCGCGGGCGCCGCGTGATGTCCGCCAAATCCGGAGTTCTCGATCAAGGCCACCAGCGCGATTTCGGGTTTGTTCGCAGGCGCATAAGATACAAACCACGAGTGATCTTTGTTCTTTCCTACGTCTTTACCCAATCCGACGACCTGAGCCGTACCGGTCTTACCGGCGATATCAAAGCCCGCCATCCTGATCGCCCCTGCCGTACCGCCGCCATTGACAACACTCCACATGCCCTGCGCGACGATATCACTCATGTCGGCGGGAATATCCAGCACCTTCGGATGTGGTCTGGAAGCGTCAAGCGGTTGGAAGCCGCGTCCTGCGCGATAGTGCGGATCGCCGGGTTGGCCCACCGGCTTGAACTCTTTAACGAAGTGCGGCGTGTACATCGCCCCGCCGACACTGATACCTGCAATCGCACGGATCAATGCAATCGGCGTTATTACGTCATAGACCTGACCAAACGAAGCGTAGACGGTGTCGATGTCAGACCATTCGGGACTTCGTGGTTGCATGCGCCGCTTGAACTCGCGGGATGGGGTCCAGCTCACCACCTCGTTCGGAATATCGATGCCGGTTCGTTTGTTTAAATCAAACTCGTCCACCATCGCCACAATCCCATCAAGGCCCATCTTCAAACCCAGACGATAGAAGTATCCGTCACAGGAGTGCGTGATAGCGCTCTTAACGTCGGGCGAACCATGGTTTCCCATACAGCGGGTAAACTTGTTGCCGACCGTGATGCCACCACCACACATGATGTTTGAGTCTTCCAGGGTAATCGCTCCCTGCTGCAAACCAGCAATGGCCATCGGGATTTTCCAGGTTGACCCTGGGGGGTACCGGCTCTGAACTGCCCGGTTGAGCAGGGGTGTTTCGGGGTCGGCTAACAAGGCAGCGTATTCGGCGCGACCTTCGCGCGTGCTGAGTCGACTAGAAAACAGATTGGGGTCGAAGCTGGGCGCTGAAGCCAGTGCTAAAATTTCGCCGTTGTTTGGATCGACAACAACTATTACACCGCGCCTGGTCGCGGACGTGCGGAGTTGTTCTTCGGCAGCCAGTTGTAGATCGAGATCGATGCTGGTGTGCAAGTCCTGACCCGCGACCGGTGGGACGGTTTCCAGCTCGTCCTGGATTCGGCCGCGACTATCAACTAAGACTCTTCGGTAGCCGTCTTTACCGCGCAGAAACTCGTCATAGGTTTGTTCCAACCCACTTTGACCGATGATATCGCCTGCTTTGAACCCTTTACCCTTGTAGGAAGGCTGCTTGAGTTGTTCCGGGCCAATCTCACCGACGTAGCCCAGCACGTGAGCGAGCAAGCCGTCAGGCGGATAGTTACGTTGCGGTTGTTGCTCGACGCGTAGCTCCGGGAATTCAAGTTCGTGCGCTTCCACCCAGGCGATGTCGCCGGGCGTCGCATCCTGTTTTACAAGTATGGATTCAAACGCAGGTTGTGAACTAACCTGATCGAAGCGATCCTGCAGAATTTCTTTGTCGATGCCGAGCGCAACCGACAAGGGTTGAGTAAACGATGCGAGTTGTTGTCCCTTCAAATCCTCGCGAGAAAGAATGACGTTGTAGATCGGTCGCGATGTCACCAACGGTCGTCCTTCGCGGTCAAAGATAACGCCACGCGGCGCAGGAATTGGCAGTAGCCGCATGCGCTGGTTTTGAGCGATTTCTGCGTAATGCGCGCCACGGACGAGCTGCAGGTAATAAAGCCTGACGCCGAGAACGGCTAACAGAAGGACGACGAGGATCTGGACGATCCAGAGTCGACCGCGCAGGTTCTGAGATGAGTCTTCAAATTTCATTTACAAAACAAACAGGCATTAGCGCCTTAATGAACCGCGTCCGCGACGTGCGCCGCGGCGGCGCGACGCAAAGGCGCGACTTTGGCGCGCGCGATCGGTAAAGATCGTATCCAGCAAATAAAGAACAAAGGTGCCTACGATAGTTGTGCCAATTAACCTGTAAGACATCGTCTGGACGAGCGGCACGGTGGGAGGATAACCCAGCGATCGATGCCAGAAAACATAAATTGCTGAATCCAGGATAGTGGCCGCGGCAAGCACCGGGATTCTCAGAAGTGCGTTTTCGAGATTCACTCGTGTCGCACCGAAGTAAATCAAATAAGCGGTCAGCGTTTTCGAGAAACCGCCTGCCCCGATCAACCCGCCACTCGCTGCGTCAATTGCCAGCCCGGCGACCGTGCCGACCAGCAGGGCGTGCCAGGCGTGACGCTGAAGCGCAATGTAAACAACTACGACCAGTGGAAAGTCGATATATGAGAGGGGAGACCAAACAGCCCTGAGTGACAACTGCAGGATTATGGCTACGACAAGAACTGCCGCAATCTTAAGAGGCATTGTAAAAACAGTGACGAGTTACAAGTAACAAGCTCGAGATCACTTGCCGCATGTCACCGTTCACTCTTAGTAACCTTATCTACGTTTGGCAGGGTCTGTTCGGGTGCAGGCCGCTCGGGCGCATGGTAGAGCAAGACCGCCACTTCTTCCAATTGGTCTAATCTCGCACCAGGCTTGATCAGGATCTGATGAGCCTGGGTCGCCGTGCCGGGCTTCACTTCAACAACGTTCCCAACATTTAGGCCCGGCGGATATATGCCATCCTGTCCGGTAGTGAGGACCGCATCGCCGATGTGAACGGTCTGTAAACCGGAAACATAATTCATTTCAATTAGGTCGCTTTCGCCGAGACCGCGAACTGAACCAAGGGCACTGGAGCCACTGAGTTGTCCAACGATGGCGCCGGCGGCGGCTTTCTCATCGGTAATCATCATCACTTGTGCCGTCCAGGGGCTGACCGCGACAACGCGACCAACAATTCCGCCACCTGTCACGACCGGCATGTTCAAACCGATACCCGAAGCGCTACCGCGATTGATTGTGACGGTGTTGAACCAGACAGACGAATCGCGCGCAATCACGCGGCCAACCACCGTCTGATAAGTAGTCTGTTCCTTCAGATTCAGTAACGCTCTCAAACGCTCGTTCTCTTCCGCAGCCTGGCGCGCGTTAAGCAGTTCCAATTCTGTGTTGGATAACTGCTGTTTCAGTTGTTCATTTTCAACGGCTGTTTGGCGGAAGTTAATGATCTGGCTGATTAGATTTGAACCGGCACCACCAGCTTTCGAAGAAGCACTTTGCACGGGGGAGGCCGCAGCTTGCATCCAGACTCTCAACAGACGTTGGTTAGTCGACGTGTCTCGCGCGTAAAAAGTCATGATTGCGAGGTTGGCAAAGAGCAGCGTCACCAGCCAGATTGGCGCTTTCTGTCGAATCTCTCTTTGTGTGCGAGTAGCTGCCATGTGCGGTCAAGAGGCCTACATTCCCGTCATTGTGTTTTCCCACTTCACTCGCTTCAGCAAGTCAAAGTCGGACAGCATTTTTCCGGTTCCGAGGACCACCGACGCCAGAGGGTCCTCCGCCAGCGATACCGGTAATCCAGTTTCGATTGAGAGCCGCTTGTCGAGGTTCTTTAGTAAGGCGCCTCCGCCCGTAAGCACTATGCCGCGCTCAACGATGTCCGCGGAAAGTTCGGGTGGTGTGCGTTCGAGCGCTACACGCACGGCGTTAATGATCGTAGAAATTGAATCAGCCAACGCTTCGCGGACTTCTTCATCGGTCATCGTAATCGTTTTCGGAATTCCTTCGATCAAGTTACGTCCGCGCACCTCGTACGACAATGGCTCATCCAGTGGATACGCGGAACCTAGTTCTATCTTGATCGCTTCGGCCGTTCGTTCACCGATGAGCAAATTATATTTACGTTTGATGTAAGAGATGATCGCTTCGTCCATCTCGTTACCGGCGACACGGACCGCGCGCGAGTAGACAATACCGCTCAAGCTGATGACCGCGATATCAGTGGTACCACCACCGATGTCGACCACCATGTTCCCGTGTGGCTCGGTGATTGGAAGGCCGGCGCCAATCGCCGCGGCCATCGCTTCTTCAACCAAATAGACTTCTGATGCCTTGGCGCGATAGGCAGAGTCTTCAACCGCACGACGCTCGACCTGTGTGATCTCCGAGGGAATGCCAATGACGACTCGCGGACTAACCCAGGTCTTGCCGTTGTGGGCTTTACGAATGAAGTGTTGAAGCATTTTTTCCGTCACTTCAAAGTTAGCAATCACGCCGTCTTTCATTGGACGGATGGCGACAATATTTCCCGGCGTGCGCCCTAACATCTCTTTCGCATCACGGCCGACCGCTTCTACCTGATTGGTGATCTTATTAATGGCCACGATGGACGGCTCTGAGACCACGATGCCTCGTCCCTTCGCGTAGACCAGGGTGTTTGCCGTTCCCAGATCGATCGCCAGATCACTGGAGAACAGGCTAAAAATTGATTTAAAAGCCATTTAAATGTCTTCTTCCCGTATGTGTATGAATGAGAGCGCCGCCGGGGTGGGCCACTAACAGATTGTTAATGGTAAGGACAACTATCAAAGGTGACGACACTTCAGACTTCAAAAACGCAGGGTTCACCAAAGCAACTTACCATCCACCAACTACTCGTCCAGCACAGATCCAAGCTTACGCGGGATAAAGATAACTGATCTATAACCTTTGCGCTATCAGGAAAAGGCGTTTTCCTCGTCGCTTTCGAGAACATCGGGATGTAGTGTGACATCCTGTTGGATCTGTCGAGTTCTACCCGTCGAGCTGGAAAAACGAATGCAGTTTTTGTTAGCGGCTTTTGCTTCGTACATCGCCGTGTCAGCGCAGGCAATCAGTTGCTGCGGAGATGAGGCGTGTTCCGGAAAAGCCGCTACGCCGAAACTTGCCGTCAATGACAGCGATAGGTTGCGACCGGCGTGGAACGAATGTTTGGAAATCTTTTCCCGAATGCGTTCGGCAACGGTGCCCGCCAGCTCCATACCCGTGTCTGGCAACACAATTACAAACTCGTCGCCGCCATAACGTGCCACCGCATCGGTATCGCGAATCGAAGAAAGGATTACTGCGGCCATTTCCATCAGCACGTGTGATCCCGCGAGGTGCCCGTGGGCATCATTGACCTGTTTGAAGTCGTCAAGATCAAGAAACAACGCCGATACCGACGAACCGTAACGACGTGCGCGGCGGATTTCGTTCAGCAGAAACTGTCGTAGATAACGTGCGTTATGCAGCTTAGTAAGATCGTCGGTTTGAGAGAGCCGTTCCGCTTCACCGATACGAACTGCATTTGCGAGTGCGGACGCAACTGGTCGGGAAAGCGAGTCAAGTAACTCGACATCAGCTTTTGTAAAAGATCGGTCGTCGCGAATGCCTTCGAGCACCCCAAGGATTCGCTCGCCGCAAATGAGTGGCACCGCAACCAGGTGTCGACCGCGTTCTCTTTTTCGCAGCGTTCCTATACCGGTGGCTGCGAGACGCGCTGCCTTCGATTCTGAACCTGCAGGAATTTCATCAGCAGCCAGCAACAACCGGCGCCAGTCGTCCCGATCCGCGTTTTGTTCATCGGGGCTGCAAACAGCAATCGCTTCCAACACATTTTGTTTCGCTTCGGAAAGCAAATAGATGGTCCATCGATCTGCTTTAACCAGCGCCTGCAAACCTGTAAGTGCTGTTTGTGCGGCACTGTTTTGATCGCCAATGAAGTGGAGTGACGAAACGAGATCGAAAGCCGCGCGCAATGCGCCCGTTTTAAGTCGTGGCGGCAAAGACAAAGAGCCGGACTCAACCGGGGAACGCATAACTTCAGGAAGTTTTAGCTCACCTGTAACTCCGTGGCCTTCAATCTCGTGAAGTATGGCGGGCAACTGCGCGGCCTTATCAGCAATCGCGCGGAAGCCGAGGCGTTTTAAAGTTGCGCCGTCGATATTACGGAAGGTGACGCCGCGGAAAACGTCTGATTGTCTTCGGCAAGCAACTAAAGGCGTGCCGGGCCAGGATCGTGTGGCATGTTCGACGGCCGTGTGCAGCTCCACGATGTCAGCTCCCGGAACCACCTCGTAAAGCACGGCCACCGGTTGGCCGTCATGTTCCAGTATCGAGCCCGCTGTTCCGGTACGCGCCGATTGCACACGAGGACCAGAATCGCGGAGCCCTTCAATCAGCGTTCGTACCCCAGCCAATCTCAACGCTTCGATCAATTCGTAGGCGGGCGCCTCGTGGGCGTCAGTAAGTAGGATTACGTGCCTCGACATGGAACCTGGGTACTCCTGTTAAAAACTTCTTAGGTTCTGCCAGCGCGATGCGACAAACTGAGGCGATACTGGCTGCTGTTTCCGTTCGGATCCTCAGCATCAACCTTCACGTCCTCTGTGCCTGCCGGCGCCGAGATCTGCAGTTGGAACGACCCATCCGTTGGTACCAGCGTTTCGCGGCCTGCAATTCGAATAGTTGTGCCGGGCGCTGCACGGCCTTTTACCAGGTAAACATTTCCGCCCAGCAACTCGGCGCCAAGATTGGAAACAGCGACACGAGAGCCGCTGCCTCGATTCGCTACCACGAATTTTTTGGGATCGCTCCAGTCACTGGTCTGACCGCTTGAGGCGGTAGCGCGTACGCGCCAGAAGTAAACGCCTGGTCTCAGATCACTAGCGGTGAATTCGGTTGAAGCCAATTGATCGCGTTCAATAACTTTTCCGTCCGTTACAAAGAACGGCGATGTCGCGACCTCCACACGATAGAAAGCCGCAGCGCCCGAATGTGGACGCAACCACTTCAAAGCAATGTTTGCGGAGCCGTTATTGCCAACGAAAACTCGCTCGAGATCGCGAGGCTCAGATGGCGTCGGCATCTCGAGCAGTCTCTGGGGCCGTGACAGCGTACCCGACGGGTTGACCGACACATACTGACCGCCGGTTAACGTCATCTTGTCGCCGGTTCGGTTGGTCGTCTCGATAGCACCAACGTTCACGCGAATCTCTTCAGTGCCCTCTGGATTAACTCCGAAACTTGCGCCCGACTGCTGGCCAATTTTGTTTGTGGTCTTGGGCGTTTCGACGACGTTGTTCGTACCTTCGGGTTGTTGCTCGGTGCGCACATACATTTGACCGCTGTCGACGACCACGTGAACGTTTGTTTTTTTGCCGTCGTCTCCACTGGCGTTGTCGCGGACGATGATGGTGCTATTCGGCCGCACGACCAAGGTTGATCCATCAGCCATGCTGATGCGTGCGCGTCCTGTTGCCTGCGTCTGTACAGTGTCGCCGGGGTAGAGTTCGGTATCGCTACTGGGATTTATTGTTTCCCGCGTTGCTGCCCGGATGACGCGCACATCACCTTCAAAGGAAATGAATCGCGCGCCGGAAGCCATGGCCACCTTCGTGCCCACCTTGGCCAACGGATTTCCGAATTTCCAGACGTAGAGGCCTGCGCCCCCAGCTATCGCTGACAGCACAACAACTGATATGGCGAGGTACAGAAAGCGTTTTTGTACTACCCACCAATCAAAAACGAAACGACTGGTCTTAGTGGTCATTATTGTTGGAGCTATTTAAAACGAGGGGCCTTACAACAGCGCGAGAACTCGTGCCTGGAGATTCAAGAGTGCCGGCGCTTCAAAAGGGTGAGATCAGCAGTCCATTTCAACGGCTATTTCAGGGTGTCACCTAAATCCCGAACCACGGAGGAATTTAACACACGCTAACAACACGTTCAAGCGTGTTTATCTTAACAATCTAATTGACTTACGAGATCGAGTCATTGCCGGCGGGCAATGTTTTCCGGCTTCTCTTTGCGAGTCGGGTGGCGTGACGGTTGTCCGTTGTTTCCGAACGTAGACCTGGGCTCGTCCGCTATCCCCTCGGTATGTGAGTGACTGAAGGGGGGATCAAAGTCTTCTGGTAGATCGACCTCGATGTCGATCTCGGCCTCCTTGGGCCTTAACAACGAAGCAATAACTGAACTGGCGAGAACGACTGCCACAAATATTAGTGAGAGATAGATTGGGATTTTGAGCCCAACCGCGAGCAGCAGCATTTTTAGGCCGATAAAGGTGAGCACAATCGCCAGTCCCATTTTAAG
>DATEPF010000119.1:0-5606 GCA_035273325.1 Pyrinomonadaceae bacterium
TCGCAAACTTTGCCAACAGAACCAGGCCGGCACTCAAACCGACGCCGGCAAGCAAGGTGAAGGGAATTCCGGACCAGGCGATTCCGGAATAGATTGGTTTGAAAAGTCCAAAGATCAAAGTCAACGTCAGGATAACCACAGCCGACCCGACCAAAACTGCACCAGCTTTAATTTTCCGCCGAATCAACACCAACAGCAGTGCGCCATAGGCCATCGCGCCGACGTAACCGGCGCTGGCAACGAAAACCTGTGAAAACACACCGCCGCGTGATGTGTATGTTTCGCCGCTGGCGTTGGTAGCAATGCTTAAACTCTCAACCGAATTACCGGTCAACAGGGCCGCAATCGCGTGGCCGCCTTCGTGTATGAACGTGACGAACAGGCGAAACGGGTAGGTAAGAATTTCGGCAAACGGAATAAACCATAGGACCACCGAGATCACTGCTGCGATTAACAGTAAAGAGGCCTGTGGACGCGCGTCGTTGTGTATGCGAAAACTCATAACTGCTGTAGTAAACGCTCCGAAACTGTCTGATGTTCCGGCTTTTGTTTCGTGTTATTCGTGGATCGTTTTATAAACGGCGGTAAACGCGATCCACGAATTAACACAAAAAATGGCTATCTCTTGTAATCGCCGGATTTGCCGCCAGTCTTGCTTTCCAGACGCACATCCGAAATCACGATGCCCTTGTCGAGTGCTTTACACATGTCGTATATCGTCAGGGCGGCCACCGAAGCAGCCACCAGCGCTTCCATCTCGACTCCCGTTTGCGCGTTAGTAGAAGCACTGGATTCAAGATGCACACCGTAGTCTTCAACGGTTGCTTTGACATCGACGTGGGTCAGCGGCAGCGGGTGGCACAGTGGGATCAGATCGGCGGTTCGCTTGGCGGCCATAATTCCCGCCAACCTCGCAGCTTCGATCGGGTCTCCCTTCGGTGTTCTACGCTCGCGAAGCGCAGTGGTCGTTTCAGGGGACATCAATACGCGAGCTGACGCAACTGCGTGGCGCGTGGAAATTGCTTTTGAGCTGGTGTCGACCATTTGCACGCGCCCCTGGTCGTCGATATGAGAAAGTTGGTCCATGCTCCTGTACCTGCATTAGCAGCCAATGAAATCGCCCAAAGTGATTTCTCCTATTGCGTTTTTATCAGCATATCAGAATAATCTTAGCGCCTTACCTGCAAAAACGATCCCAGGGTTTGCCTTAGTCGGACAAGACTCGAATCGATTTTTACCAACTAGTTCATCATCAGGATGTCAGCCACAATTCAAGAAGAACCCCTGCTTACCTTAGACGTTGAGGAATTAGCGCCCGTAGCATTCCGGCAGCCGGTTGAAGTCGCCGGCAATAGCGAACGTGAGCTGAAGTCTCGGCTCGCGCGCGGATATAGCGGAATGCACGAGCAGTCTACGCCGTTCCATTCGTTTCTAGAGCATTCAACCCTGTTGCTGTTTCCGTTTGTTTTTGGCCCAGCGCTCTACGTGAGTCTGGCGCGACTGTACCACTTCGATGTTTTGTGGTCCGTGTTGTTGGCAATTCCTCTCGGTATCGTGGCCGGCGATTTCGTGTCCGGTATTGTTCATTGGTTTGCCGATACTTACTTCACCGAAAAGACGCCGATCATCGGGCGCAGTCTGGTCAAACCATTCCGGCTGCATCACATTTACCCGCGCGACATCTGCACACACAACCTGGTCGAGATTGCCGGAAACGTTTGTATCCTGGCCGTGCCGGTACTTTCCATGTGCTTGTATTTGTTGTGGCTGTTACCGGAGTCTGGCTGGTTGGCGTTCAAAGTAGTGTGCGTCTCAATCGTGGCCATCACCACCGTCGCGACGAACCAGTTTCACAAGTGGGCGCATGAGGAGCACCCGTCGCCATTTGCGCGTTGGATGCAGCGCACGAGGTTGGTGCTAAATCCTTTGCATCACCAGCAACACCACACGGCGCCCTTCAACCTGCATTACTGCATCACCAACGGTTGGCTGAACCCGCTGTTGAACCGCATCAAGTTTTTCCGCCGGATGGAGAAGTTTATTGGCTTCTTCGGCCTAAAGCCTTCAAACGTTCGCGACCACCTCAGCCACTAGTATCCGCAGATTCCGCAAATCACACAGATTTCAAACACACGCCGCACAGGAACGTTGAGTCCAGACGGTAGCCGCAATGTTTTCCGGTTACTCCTTAGCGTCAGCTGTGTAATCTGCGGAATCTGTGGATAACTATTTGGGTAGGTGAAGAACGCGCACGATGGATCCTGCTTCGAGCTTTCTAACGTCTTGCGGCACGATTATCAGCGCCGTCGCTTTAGCGAATCCAACGAAGTCTGACGAGCCGCCCCACTTCAATGCTTCGGCTACCAATCGCGCATTCTCATCTGTCCTGACCCTCGCCGGTAAATAACTCTCGCGCTCCATCGCGCCTTTTACTGTTTGCGCAAGCACCGCTGATCCGGTTGGAAGATCCGGTTCCGTCGCGCCCTGCATTGCCAGAATTGCTGCGCGCGCGAATAAATTAAAGGTGACTGACACTGAAACAGGGTTCCCCGGTAGACCAAAGAAGAGTGGTCCATTCGGCAACTGTGCAAACACGGCGGGCTTTCCTGGCCGTAGTCTGACCTTCTCAAAGAGAAGTTCCGCGCCAAGTTCTCGCAATGCGGTTTTCGTGAAGTCGTAAATGCCGACGGAGACACCGCCCGATGTGATTACAATGTCGCTCCGCGAAGCAGCTTCGCTGATCTGGTGTTTAAGCAGTGCCGTGTCGTCGCCTGCTAGTGGCAAGAGTTCGACTACTGCACCCGCCTCACGAGCGTAGGCACCGATTGTGTAGTTGTTTGAATCGCGGATTTGATCAGGGCCGGGTTGTTCATCGACGGCCACTAATTCACTACCGGTGGCCAACACCGCAACTCTCGGTTGCTTTGACACTTCCACCTGTGAATATCCAAACGAAGCCAGCACTGCTACAGCAGCATGGTTGATTTGTTCGCCGGTTCGCAGGACGATCTCGCCTTTTTTGATCTCATCGCCGCGGTGAACGATTGATCTGCCCCACGCGACCGCCTCAAGAATCTCGACTTCACTGCCGTCGTCGATTTCCCGCGTTAGTTCAACCTGCTGAACGCTGTCGGCGCCTTCAGGAACAGGAGCGCCGGTCATGATTCGCACCGCTTCTCCCGTCTTCATTTGCTGGCTCCAACCACGCCCTGCGGCGGATTCGCCAACAATCTTCAGGCGCGCGGGTAGCTGTTCGACGTCCGCTGCACGTATCGCATAGCCATCCATCTGTGAACGATCAAACGGCGGAAGATCTGAATCAGCAATAACGTCGCGCGCGAGGATGCGCCCAACCGATTCAGTAAGTGGAACAGACTCCGGCTCCAACGGTTTAACCTGGGCTTTGATCAGTTCGATGGCTTCCGAAACTGGAATCATAAGTGTTCGTGATTTTCGTGGATTTCGTGAATCGGTTTTATCGTGTCAAAAACGATCCACGAAATAACACGAACAATACTGAAATACAAAAATAGGTACAGCACTCGAAAGCACTGTACCTATTTTGTTACCGCCAATAAGTGGCGGAGCCGACGGGACTCGAACCCGCGACCTCCGACGTGACAGGCCGGCGTTCTAACCAACTGAACTACGACTCCGCATTAAAACAGAGGTCAGATGTCAGAGTTCAGATATCAGTTGTAGCTGACACCTGATCTCTGACGTCTGACTTCTGAGTGGTGGGCGCGGAGGGACTCGAACCCCCAACCTCTTCCTTGTAAGGGAAGCCGTCTACCATTGACATACGTGCCCTAAAACTTCTGCCAAAGAACGCTATTCGCGCTACTTGTGCCGCGAAGCGCCATGCTATGAGATGAAATTCACACTGTCAAGGGACCGCAAGCGCTGACAATTCATCGCGTTTTATTTTGCAGTAAAGGCGTTTCCGGATTATAGTTTTCACAGCCCACAACCTTAAAGCGCTCCCCGATGCCAACCGTTAGATGAGAGAAAAAGTTATGTATACGTTTCTCAAATCCACGCTGCTAATTTCAGCATTCGTCTCGGCCCAACTGCTGGCGGTCAACGCGCAAGAAGTTAATCAACAGCAACGCCCACGCCGGGTCAATGGCAATTCCACCAAATTAACTACGCCGAATTCGACGACGGGCAAAACCGAGGAGGTGGCCGATGGCGATGTAGTGCGGGTTGATACCCAACTCGTGTCGGTCCCCGCAGTCGTCACCACGACTTCCGGAAGACCATTGGCTGGCCTGAAAACTGAAAACTTTAAACTGTTCGAGAACGGCCAGTTGCAAAACATCGCTGACTTTGCGACTACTCAAACGCCGTTTGAGATTGCCCTGCTACTCGATACGTCCGGCTCAACGAGAAATGACATTGAGCTGATCAGAGAAGCCGCCCTGTCTTTCATCGACGCTTTGCGCGACGGGGATCGCGTCGCGATTATTGGCTTTGGAAACGGCCGGCAGGGCCCCAGACCGGAAGTACTTTCCCGGTTGACCACCGACCGCAAGCAGTTGCGAAACGCGATTGAGGATCTGGGCAACACGAGCGGGACTCCCTTCTACGACGGTCTGGAGCGGGTGGCCGATGAGATATTTGCCGAGCCGGCGCGTGCAGAAGTTCTTGGCCGCCGCGCCCTGGTGGCTTTAACAGACGGAGTGGACTCTACCGGAAAAGCGGAATTTGAAACGGCCCGCGCCAAGTTACTGCGGACCGGAGTGGCGACTTACTTCATCCAGGTGAACACTGAGGACTATGTTGAAAACGCTCTGTTGAAACCATGCGGTGAAGGCGTGGTGTTGTCCACCAAACAACTGCGGCGTCATAGTCGTCTTTTCCAACCGCGCACGCGGATGGATGACGTCTCGGATTTTTGCGAGATGGGTTCGTTCGAAAGGATGCAGGTAAGTCGTGACCTTTACAATCTCGCGCGACGCGAGATGAATGAGTTGGCCAAAGCCAGTGGTGGTCGTAACTTCGTGGCGGCAACTCTACGCGACGCGCGTGAGGCATTTGGGCGAGTGGCTTCCGAGATCGGCACACAGTACAGTCTCGGTTACTATCCAACCAACAAAGCTCGGGACGGCAAATTCCGTACGATCAAGGTTGAGGTGCAGGGAGTAACCGACAAAGCTCAAGTGCGCGCGAGAGAAGGATACTATGCCCCCAAAGGTTAATACTTAAGAACATTTAATATTTGTCATTTCAGATTTGTCATTTTTCATTGGCTTAGCCGAGGCAAGTGTGTTCTATGAGTTAGAAGGTCGCGAAAGGCAAGATTCGATACCTCACTCCATAAGTTGAATAACCGCTAATTTGATTCGTCACCCTCTCGACGAGAGAGATGAGCCAAAACACTTCGACCGGAGCTCTTTCCAGAGCTGATGCACTAGAAGAACGTCTAATTGAATTTGCAGTTAGAGTCATACGCCTCTGCGCCAATTTGCCTAAGTCGCCGCCGGGAAAGCATATTGCGGGACAAATCTTGAGGTCCGGCACTTCCCCTGCTCCAAACTATGCTGAAGCGCGCGGCGCTGAAAGTCAGGCAGACTTTATTCATAAATTGCGCATCGTTCTCAAGG
>DATEPF010000120.1:0-7320 GCA_035273325.1 Pyrinomonadaceae bacterium
ACGCGGCGTTGCTGGGTCAGGCTTTCGCCCATTGCCCAAAATTCCCGACTGCTGCCTCCCGTAGGAGTCTGACCCGTATGTCAGTGTCAGTGTGACCGACCGCCCTCTCAGGCCGGTTACAGATCGTCGCCTTGGTAAGCCGTTACCTTACCAACTAGCTAATCTGCCGCAGGCTCCTCTTCAGGCGCGAGGTCCTAAAATCCCCCGCTTTAACAACTGTCACCATGTGGTGCCGCTGCATTATGCGGTGTTAGCCCAAGTTTCCCTGGGTTATTCCCCACCCGAAGGTAGATTACCTACGTGTTACTCACCCGTGCGCCACTCTACTCATCCCCCGAAGGAGACTTTCGCGTTCGACTTGCATGTCTGAGGCACGCCGCCAGCGTTGATTCTGAGCCAGGATCAAACTCTCGTTATTAGTTTGTTCACTGGAACATTATCTCTTACTGGTCTAAATATCAGTTTCGATAATGACTCTTCTTCAGAGTTTTGCGCGAACTTTATCGCTCGCGTTTTGACTCTCAAAGGTCTAATTGAAACGGACACGCTCTATCTAGTTTTCAAAGATCGAACCGAATTGTGATCCGGGCTTGGATGGGTTAAGGACTACTTTGAGTTGGCCTTTATGAGGATATTATCCTCCCAAGCAATCGCGTAATATAACCGACGCGTGTTGGTGTGTCAAGCGCAGGAACAAAGTATTTCAACATCAACTTTGTTGCGGTTCGCCGTGAGGCTGCCCCGCGCCCTCGTACAGACCGGGTTTAGATGAGCAAATAGACCTCAGGTTGCCCGCTATTCCGGCCTATTTTTTCTTCGCGGTTTTCATCTGCTCAGGTGGATTGACGCGCGTGACGCCGTGTTGGTCGCGATATAAACTGAACGTCATATCTTTGACTTGCCCTGATTCATCTTTAATACGAACCGTGAAGGTTTTGTTGGCGCCGCGGCCTTCGACGCGCACAGGCAAGTAGCCTTCGACGTCCGGACTGCGGTAAGCAGTGTAGTGATCCTGATCGTGCTTCTCGTAACCGAGCACGTAAATCCGATCGAAGTCAGGTTCGCCGATTTTGCGCGGCTCATTCTTCGGGTTGCTGCGTTCGAGAATTACCCAACTGCCGGGGCGGGATTCTTTCGCAACGTCCTTGGTCTTCGTAGTCGCAGATGTTTCGTCGCTTGGCTCTTCATCCAGCCGGCGCCAGGCGACGAATTCCCTTCCCGTGCGGTAATAGATGATGTCGCTAGGAACTGTGAGCTCGACTTGCTTTCCGAAGATCCAGCCGGCGGGCGCGGGCGAATTCTCAGGCGACAGCCGCACCTTGTACCAAAGCTCCGTCATCTCTTGCTCTTCCTCGGCCCGTTCGTCACCGCGGCCGGTTCTACGCGTTGGCGCAGCAGCGCTTCCCCGCTTTGGCGCCACGTCGCTCTCGCTTTCAGCATCCTTCACGCGCGGCACGCGCTTCCATCCGACAATCTCAAAGCTCGATCCGCTGTCCAGCCGCATCATGATGTTGTCATTCGTAGTCCGCTCTGGCGTTAGTCGCAAGTTGGAACTTGCGTGTAGTTGGCCGGTGGCTTGCGCCTGAATGTCCTTGTCCTCTTCGGCCAGCTTGCGCGCCTTCTCGAGCACATCCTCGGGCATAATGTTGCGCGCTTCGATCCAGCCTTCGGTCTTATCGACGTCGGCGGTGGCCCGCACGCGATACCACAACTCGTTCCTTGAGTTGTCTGTGGGATCAGGAACTTCAGTTGAATCGAGAATTTCAACCGCGTCACCACGACTTACTTCCAGAAGGTCGGCGGCAACGACTGCTGTAGAGCTACGAATTTGAGCGCGCTGCGACACGACGACGCCAGTGTTGGCGCGACTGGCAAAAGTGCTGCATCCCGCAACCAGGAAGGTCGCGCACAATAAAAGTGCAAGCTGCGCAAGAGCTGGTTTTGAGGAAATCTTAGGAATAATCATCGTGAGAACGGTGTGACGCCAGTTCAACCACTCGCATCCCGCACCCGCGCGGATACCCGTTGCGGGCCCTCCGTACCGCAGGTGGTTCTGACAAACGCGCGTCATTTTCTCCGCGCACGCGGCTCATTGTAACCCAACTGCTTTAACAAATCGCGCTGACGTTTTGATGCGTCCTCGCTCACGGAGATGTGAGTTCGCACCAACTTTTCGACCCGCAGCCCGAACGGCGCCAGTTCGTTCTTCAAATCTATCGACACAGGTTCAGTGATGAAACGCTCAACGAAATTTGCGGATGACAGTTCGCTTCGAAGCGCCGTCATAGCCGCACCGTTTCCGTCAGTATCTGCCTGTTTGACTGTGGACCTGCGCGGGTGATCCCGGAAGACTCGCCGGTAGACATCGTCGAGCGAACGCCTCCCTCCTGTTTGAGACCTCAAATTCAAATCGTAAAGGAAAGCTACGACCATCGCCTTCGAATAAACGGATGGAGCGCCAATTGTCCATCGCTGCTTTGAGGCGTCAATCAATGATAATGGCGGTGCATTAGTTGTCGCCACCGATCCGTCATACGCCCGCGCGATCGCGTTCAGAAATTCCGGCCAGGTCACCAGCCCCAGCCGGACGGCTGCGCGCGCAGCCTGATACATCGTGAATCCTTCGTAGAACCAATCGTAATCGCCACTAAGCGCCACGCCGTTCGGAATCCAGAGATGAAAAACCTCATGCGTAAGCGCATTCCCGAGCTGGGCCAGCGCACCCACGCGCGTCGGCGTCTGTCCCATCAGCAGAGTCACGTTGCAACCCCGTGTCTCAGCGCTCCAATTATTTGCCGGGGCCGCGCCCGAGGGGAATGTGGATAGCACCAGTGTCACCTGATGACAGGGCAGAGCTCCGATTTCGCTGTGAAGCCGTATGACTTTCAGAAGCGTGTCCATCGCCTCTCCGTCAGAAAACGCCCAAGCGCCATCAATTAAAACGTTGAAGAGGTCCCCAGACGCATTTCGCACGAAACGGCGGAGGTTCTTTCCGACGACGATAATTCCGTCTTCCGCGGCGGCGAATCCGAGAGCGCGCATCGAGGCCACCTCTTCGTTTACATACGTCGACCAGCCCTCGGGCGCATAAACTGTAGTGAAGACAGGTACCCTGGCGCTCCCCGGGCGTCTTATTATTACCGGCAGCAGGTCATTCAATTGAAGGATACCGCGCGCTTTGATCAGCCAAGACACAAATGCGGCATCCGAAGCGCGGGTCGGCGGCGTGAGATCAACTTCATAAGTAACCCTTGCGACAGACGTCCCAAACTCAAAATGCCCCGGCGCCAATTCCCGAACACTGTTTCTGGCTCCAGGCGTGTCCACAGCGCGAAAGTTTCTAAACCTTCTTCCCAGTCCAACCACACCGGCATAAGTATCGCGGAACGACCAGCTCTTCTGCGGAACTCCGGAGACTTCGACACGCACCGTGCTTGATTCCGGAACAACTGTGATTGTAGCGCTCTCAACCTGGGCAACAGCCGCATTGGTGAACGACAGAAGCGCCCCGCAAACCGCGACCACTGTAATCAACAACTTCTTCATTCCAACCAAACCATCGCTCCCAACTCTCATTGACCCACGGCCGTCACGGCAATAGACTGTGGCTCAAGGAATAATCTCATCAGTAGTGTTCAGTAGAAGCCAAAGTCTCAAACTTCGGTTCCGTGTCACCGCCGCGGTTCTTCTAGCCGTGATCGCATGGGGAAGTACCGTCGAAGCAACCCATGGCCATGCGGCGACCGACACAAACCTGAACGCGGAAAGAGTTCGCAAATGCATCGAACTTTCCGCCACCGACACGAATCGCTGCACATCCGCTCAGGAAAGCGAGCCATCCAGATCTTCTTCACGACAGAACACATCGTCAGAATGCCTGATTTGCCAACTGCATCACAACCTGGCGACGACCCTGCTAAGTGAGCCGGCAAGCATTAACACGCCGCATCAACAGGCAGCGCATTCCTCGACACCGGAATGCTTGCACCTGCGTGAATTCACGACCGTCCAACACGGTCGCGCGCCTCCAACGATTCTCTAGAGCCAACATCCCCGTTCGGTTGCGCCTGGCATATCGCCCTGCGCATTTGGCTATGGCCAGCGAGTTGATTGTTCGTACCCGGCCCAATTACCGCTGGCGTTCTCCCGAGGAGGCAAACCTACAATGGCTAAGAGAGTTTTTTGTAATATCTCATTCATTCTATCGATCATCATCACGTGCGGGGCGCAAGCGACCGCGAGCGCACAACAAACCGGTTCGACAACGCTGAGCGGCACCGTCACGCTCGGCGAGACGGGCAAGCCGGTTCATGGCGCGTCAGTCACCATTCTTCAGCTAAGACGATCCGTTGTGACCGACGACAACGGCAAATATGAGTTCCAAAATGTGCCGCCCGGAAATTTTGATGTAGCCGCGCACCTCGATCGCGCGAATGACGTCGTGCAGAGAGTAGTGGTTCCCGGCTCCGGCAGCATCACGCAAGATTTTCAGATTCAATTAAGCGGCGTCCGCGAGACGGTCACGGTGACAGCAACAGGTACTGAAGAATCCGTTTCGCAATCCATTCAATCTGTGACCGTGCTTAGTTCAGTCGAACTCGCACAAAAGAATCCGGTCAGTCTCGGCGAAGCCCTCGATCACGAGCTTGGTGTTGCTAAACGATCCTTCGGGCCGGCTCCGTCACGTCCGGTCATACGCGGCTTCGACGGTGATCGCGTGTTGGTGCTTGAAGACGGCATGCGCGTTGGCGCGCTCGGATCTCAATCCGGTGATCACTCAGAACCTGTCGATCTGCTATCAGTCGATCGCGTCGAAGTCGTGAAAGGTCCGGCGACATTGCTTTACGGCAGCAACGCTATCGGGGGCGTGGTGAACGCTATCGATGGACACGAATCACCGCACAAAGGAGTGAACGGGTATTTGACGACGCTGGGCAGCACGAACAGTTGGCAGGCCGGAGGCAGCGCCGGCATCGAAGCCGGCACCGACAAGTTGCTCTTCTGGGCGAACGGCGGTGCGCAAAAGGCCAACAACTATTTGACGCCCATCGGAAGAATTAGTAACTCGTATGCACGCGGTGGCAACTTCAGCACCGGACTCGGTTTCTATCCGGGTCGCGGTTTCTTCAGCGCCAATTACCATTTTGACAAGCGCCGCTATGGAATTCCTTTCGATCCGACAAATCCAGACGCTGAAGCGGTCTATCTAACTCCGCGCCGTCACAGCATTCAATTCAACGGCGGCTTTCGCGACTTAAAGTCCTTCATAGAAAACGCAAAGTTTTCCATTCAGTACACCGACTACGCTCATTCGGAGGTCGATGCGGAAACCGACGTCGTCAATACCACCTTTTCAAACAAGTCGACGATCTTCCGTGGCACGTTCGACCAGCAGAAACGCGGACGTCTGACCGGAAGCTTCGGCGTGTGGGGCATGCATCGGAACTACGAATCGGCCGGCGCGGAAGCGCTGGCGCCGCCCACAAAGCAAGATTCACTTGCCGTTTTCGCACTCGAAACGATCAAGTTTGAGCATGCCGCGCTGCAATTTGGCGGGCGTGTCGAAAACAACCGGTACCGGCCCTCATTTGATCCAGTGCGCGGTCAGTTGCCGGATCGCAGCTTCACAGGGTTCTCGGGCGCCGTCGGCCTGCGCCTGAACACCTGGAATGGTGGGGCGTTCGTCGTGAACTACTCGCATTCGTATCGCGCCCCGTCCCTGGACGAGCTCTTCAACGAGGGCCCGCATCCGGGCAATGCAACGTTTGAGATCGGCAACCTGGATCTCACGCGCGAACTCGGCAACGGACTTGATTTCGGTTTGCGCCATTCGTCGAAACGCGTACGCGCCGAAGTGAACGGCTTCTTCTATCACATCGACAATTTTGTTTTCCTCGCGCCGACGGGAAACATTCAGGACGGTTTGATCGAGGCTGTGTACAGTCAGGGTGTTTCGCGATTCACCGGCTTCGAGGGCCGCCTGGACGCCGAACTACACAAGAATGTCTGGTTGAATCTTGGCGCTGATTACGTCAACGCGAAACTCATTGATACGAACACGCCACTGCCGCGAATTCCACCGCTGCGCGGACGCGTCGGCGTTGAGTTTCGCTATAAAGGTTTAACGATTAAGCCGGAAGCGCTGTTTGCCAACGCTCAGGAAAATCTATTTCCGACTGAGACGAGGACGGCCGGCTACGGTCTGCTCAATGTTGGAGGCTCGTATCTGATTGCGCGCCAGCACAGCGCGCACATCATCTCTTTCAACGCCTTCAATCTCGGCAATCGCTTGTACCGAAATCACCTGTCGTTCATTAAAGAGTTCGCGCCCGAGATTGGTCGGGGCGTGAGAGTGACTTATACCGTGAGATTTTTCTGACCGCGGGCGGGGCTGGATCGTACTATTTGGCCGGCTGGTAATAGCCTTGTCGAGCGTTTACTAAATTAAAAGGCGTGCGATCGACAAGAATCGCACGCCTTTTTCTTTTCATCACCGCATGGCTTTCAAGGTGCTCACGGTCCTGGCTGCCACGAAGCCTCGTAAGCTTGAAAGACGATGTCATCCAACCCGCCGGCGAAGCCGTAGTTGCGGGTGGCCATGGTTGGCAGCGTCGAGTTAGCCAGGCCGACCATGCCCAATCCGGTGTCGGAACAATACACGAACAACGTGGCCAACCTGGGTACGAACGGATTACCACCGCCCAGATTACCGTTCTTCATAACACAGGTTCCGTGATTGTTCGGCCAAGTAACGTCCCATCCATACGCATTGGTCACCATTTGCGGGAGAGTGACCTGGTTCGCGTTATTCGAAGTCTTTGGCAGATAACTGCCGGCCATCAGCCGCGCCATGAAAACGCCCATGTCAGTGACGGAGAGTTGCAGCCCGCCTCCGCCGCACTGGCTGGTCCAGTCACCCCAATCGGTACCCGCCGCTGAGTTTTGGGGGAAAGGATAAGAGAACACGGGATTGATTCCCGGCTTACAGGCGATCTTGATGTCCGGTTCGTAGACGGTTTTCATGTAGGAGAAGTAACCCGCGTCGGTCGCGGCGGCGATCTGCGCATCCGTCTTGCCGGCGTCGTTGTAGCCGTTGAGATAGGTAAAGATAATGCGAAAGAGAGCAAAGTTCGCGTTCTGGTATTGCGGTGCTTTGGTGGTAATGTTCTGGCCCATGACGGACTTGAGACTGGCATAGTCACTGCCAAAACCCACGGGCGGTGTTGCGGAGCTAAATATGCCGCTGGTATGTGTCAACAGTTCCGCGAAGGTGATCGCGCTGACGCCCGTTCCCAAAGTCCAACCACTCGGTAAGTACGG
>DATEPF010000121.1:0-15427 GCA_035273325.1 Pyrinomonadaceae bacterium
CCGTCTGGGTACGCCCGCGCGCGGCTTTCATTACCAGCGTGTCGACGGCAAACGGCTGACCGCCGCCGAGCGGCAGCGCATCGAGGCGCTAAAAATTCCGCCGGCGTGGACTGACGTCTGGATTAATGCGCGGCCCTCGGGCACTGTGCAAGCAATCGGAAAAGATGGCGCGGGACGATTGCAGTACCTCTATCACGCGAACCACGTTCGCAAGCGAGAGACAAAAAAATTCAAACGCCTGATCAAGTTCGGAGAGGCGCTGCCGCAACTGCGCAGCACCATAGCTTCACATCTGCGTCAGCCAGGACTCGGCCGAGATCGCGTATTGGCAACGATCCTGCGCATTCTGTCGATGTCGTTTATGCGGCCGGGGAGTCAGGTCTATGCGAGCGAGAACGGCAGCTTTGGAATAGCGACCTTGCGGCGGAAGCATGTGAAGGTCAAAGGCGATGTGGTCGAGTTTGATTTTCCGGGCAAGTCTGGGGTGCAACAGGTACGCATCGTTAAGGATCGCGCGGTCGCGCAGGTGGTGCGGAGTTTACTCAAGATCCCGTCCCGCGAAGTTTTTAAATATCAGAACGGAGACGGCAAATTTGTAGACGTTAAGCGCCGGCATATTAACGAATACATTCGCGAGGTCATGGGGGAGTCTTTCAGCGCGAAGGATTTCCGCACATGGGCAGGAACCTTGACTTGCGCATGCGCACTGGCTCGCGCTAACGGCGAACCGATTGAAAACGCCAGAGCTCGAAAGCGACAAATCGTTCAGGCAATAAAGGAAACTGCAGATGTGTTGGGAAATACGCCTGCTGTTTGCCGCAGCTCATACGTATGCCCTGAAATCATCAACAACTTTGAAACCGGCCAATGTATAAAAAAATATTTTGGCTCTTTAAATGAGCTAACGCGGTATCGCGGCCGCAAACATCATCCAGCCGAAAAATCATTGCTAACTTTCATGAAGCGGGCCAGCTAGGGAATGGTCCATCGGTGGCATCGCTATTGCCCTGATCATCGGAAATCAAAATTTATGTCCGAATAGCATGCGCACTCGTGCGGCCGGACGTGACAGGAGAAACCATGAACCCTTTCCAACTACTCAAGAACGATCACCAGATAGTGTCCGGATTGTTTGACCAGATTGAGTCGGCTTCAGGCGGAGCTAAAACCCAGTTGTTCAATCGTTTGAAAAGCGAATTGGATGTCCATGCGCTGATCGAAGAGAAGATTTTCTACCCTGCGTTGGAAAACAAGAAGGAATCGCGAGAGATAACTCTTGAAGCATACGAAGAGCACAAGGTTGTTAAAGACTTGCTTTCAGAGCTGGCAAACGGTTCAGCCGCTGACGAGGAATGGGACGCAAAGCTAAAAGTGCTGCGCGAAAATGTAGACCACCACGTCGAAGAAGAAGAAGGCGAGTTATTTGACAAGGCCAACGATGTCTTGAGTGATGAAGCTCTCGATCGCCTGGGCGATGAGATGGAAGCTGAAAAAGCACGCCAAATGGGTCAGACCCCTCCACGCGCCGGCCGCGCTGCTTCAAATCAGCGGGGTGATGCCAAATCGAGCGGGTCACGCAAACAAGCGGGCAGCCCGGGCGTGTTGAGCCGTCTGGCTAATTTCGTGGGGCTCGGAACTTCTGAGTCGGCTCGCAAGGGTTCAGCGAAGGGTGGAAAGAAAAAGGCAGCCAAAGGTTCGAAAACTGGGGCCGCTAAAAAATCAGGTGGAAAAGCCGCCGCTAAAAAAGCTGGCGTTAAAAAAGCGACGAAAGCTGCCGGCAAATCCACCAAAGGCAGCAGCAGTAAAGGTCGCGGGTCTCGCAAAGCAGCAAGTAAGGGCGCTTCGAAAAAATCAACTAAGAGTTCAGGTGGAGCGAAGCGGAAGACTGGTGGTTCGAAGAAACGTTAGTCGCGTGAGCCGGTTCTTATCAACTAATACAGGAGACATCACATGCAAGGACCTTTGAGAGGAATACTCGCCGGTGCGGCGGCCTGGAAATTCGGTGGCGGCTGCATTTCAACCATCTTAATTTTCATCATTGTTTTTTGGGCGCTGGGTTACGTTAACTGCTAATCCTTCTGCAGTAGCGAAGCCGCCCGAGAATCCAGCAACCATGTGAGAGTGCCCGCTTCTGGTTTAATCAACTGAGCGGGCAAATTCTCCGTCTGTACGCGTCCGTTCAAGACTCCACTGACCGCCGGTGCTTTATTGGCCCCGGCGACTAAAAACGTCACATGCGCGCCGCTGTTGATAGCCGGCACCGTGAGTGTGATTCGATACGACTGAAGTTTTTCAACCCAATTTTCAATGACCCAACGTTCTGTAACTCCCAGGGCTTCGGTCTGTGGAAACAGCGATGCGGTATGGCCGTCTTCTCCTAAGCCTAACAACACCAGATCAAATGCCGGCTTCGTAGAGTTGCGAAAATATTCGCGCAGCTCGGCTTCATAGTGCGCGGCATTTGTTGCTGGATCTCCGTGGCCATTGATCGGATGAACGTTTGAATGAGGTATATCAACCTGAGAAATCAGCGCTTCGTGCGCCATGCGGTAATTGCTGTCCGGGTGGTCCTGTCTAACGCAACGTTCATCGCCGAAAAAGAGATGCACCTTCGACCATTCGACGTGATCGCGAAATTTCTTTCCCGCAAGTAGTTCATAGGTCCGACGCGGAGTAGTCCCGCCAGCCAAAGCAACCGCGAACCGGCCCTGTCGCTCATTCGCCAGTTCGACAAACTGCTGCGCTGCGGCGTCCGCTATTTCCTCTGCCGAGGCGAACACCTGAGTACACGGTGACGAAGACATGGGCTTATTCAAGTTGATTCGTGTAATTCGTGGATCGCTTTTATCGTCGCACAAAACGATCCACGAATTACACGAAGCAACACTAATCTTCCCACTCGGTATGAACGAACCCTAATTCAGGCTTATCAATCCGTTCATAAGTGTGGGAGCCAAAAAAATCTCTCTGTGCTTGCGTCAGGTTTAGGGGAAGTTGCGCGGACCGGTACATATCGAAGTAGCTAAGACTCGCCGACATGGCGAGCGTGGGAATGCCGGACTCCATGGCCAGCGCGACGACGCGCCTCCAGTTTAATTGTGCTTCCTTGATCCGTGCGGCGAACTGTTCGTCCAGTAATAGGTTCTTCAGGTTGGGATCACGCTTATATGCATCCTTAATTCTGCCGAGAAATTTTGCGCGGATAATGCAGCCACCAAGCCAGATGCGTGCTACTTCACTAAGATCAATCTGCCAATCAAACTCACCTGAACCGCGTTTGATCAAATTCATACCCTGCGCGTAGGAACAAATCTTTGATGCATATAACGCATCCTTCAACATCGACAGCGTTGACTGCGGAAATTCAGCTTTCGACGTGGACGCGGGGAACAGACGACTGACCTCCAAACGGTCCTCTCGTAACGAAGAGATGGTGCGGGCCGCTATGGCGGCATCGATCGTCGGAATAGGAACACCCAATTCCAGCGCCAGCTCGCTGGTCCAACGGCCGGTGCCCTTTTGTCCTGCCTGATCTCTGATCAGGTCAACCAGTGGCTTCCCGGTTTCCGGATCTTTAACTCGCAAAATCTTTGCTGTAATTTCGATGAGATACGACTCGAGCTCCGTCTGGTTCCATTCTTCAAACACGTCTGCCATCTGACTCGCTTCCATGCCGAGGCCTCTACGCATCACGTCATATGTCTCGGCGATCAATTGCATGTCGCCATACTCAATTCCGTTATGCACCATCTTTACGAAGTGGCCGGAACCCCCTCGGCCGATGTAAGTGACACACGGGCCATCCGGGACCTTGGCGGCGATGGCTTCCCAGATTGGTCGCAGATGCTCGTACCCGTTCTGATCGCCGCCGGGCATCAGACTGGGGCCAAGCAAAGCGCCTTTCTCACCACCGGAAACGCCAGAGCCGATCAAGAACAACTCCTGATTCAGCAAATCCTTCTGGCGTCGCTCCGTATGTTTGAAGTGCGAGTTACCACCGTCGATGATGACGTCGCCCGGCTGTAGGTATGGCTTAATTAAATCGATGGTCCAATCAACCGGCGAGCCAGCTTTTACAAGCAAGATGATCTTGCGTGGCGTTTCGAGGCTTTTGACGAGAGTTTCGGGAGTGTCGGCCTTGATGATGTTTTTGCCGGCCGCTTCATCGATAAACGTATTCAACACCGCAGGTTCACGGTCCCAGACGGCGACCGAGTATCCGTGGCGTTCGATATTGAGCGCCAGATTCTGACCCATGACTCCGAGGCCAATCATCCCGATGTTTGCGTTCGACATTTGTTCTTGGTGTTATTTCGTGTAGTTCGTGGATCGTATTTTATGCGGCCAAAAAAACGATCCACGAATTACACGTCGAATTCCCCTCACTTTGGTGCGGGTTAGGGGAGGTCTTGTGACCACTTTTTGTTCTGTTTTGAGGGAGGCGTCATTGTTAATGCAAAGGCTGAAGCGCTGACCGCCTTCACGCAGTCTTCTGCCACCTCTAAATACAAATTAGTGCTCGTCCCAAACCCTCCCTAACCCTCCCAAAGGGAGGGAATAAGAGCCGTCAACCGGCCTATAGCTGGGACCGTGTTATTACCTACATCGATCCTTAAAGCACGACGTCCATGCGCCAACAAAGCGTCGAGATCGCCCTGCGCTTGTGCCTGTTTCAAAATTGAAAACGTGTAGTCCGATTGAGGAACTTCAAAGTTAGCATTGTCGGGGGCCGTGAGCTGCAGGAATACGCCCGTGTCCGGTCCCCCCTTATGAAGTTGCCCCGTCGAATGCAAATAACGTGGTCCATATCCAACGGTAACGGCGCGTCCGGTTACATCTCTGAGCGCGGTCCTGAGTCCGGTAAGAGCGGCGTCGATTTCAGGTGTTTCCTCGAGATATACCAACAGGGCGATGTAGTCACTCGACTTCACTTTGGTCAGATGGCCCTTCAGTACGTCGCGCAACGAAGCGCCTGATGAACCTGGACCGTAAACGGCGAGTCCATCTGACTGCGCTATGGGAGCTTGCTCGTTCAACTTCCCTTCCCGGCTGTATTGATCGAGTAACGACTTGGTGGCGTCTTTGGCTTCCTGGACGTTTGGTTGGTCGAAGGGGTTGATCGCCATCCGCCATCCGGCAAAAGCCGTGGCCATCTCCCACAGAAAGAATTCTGCCCCGAGCTCATTCACATCGTTGAGTGTCCGGTAAACGATAGGATGGCCCGCATCTTCTAATTGCTTAACCTCGCCGAGTGGGTCGCCGAGAGTAATCGACACAAACACGCGATCATCGCCATAGTTTGAAACGTCGCCGAGTGGTTCCAACACCACCGGAACGATGCCCTTCCCTTCCTTGCCTGTACTTTCAGCGACCAGCTGCTCGATCCAGAGACCAACCGTCGCTATTTTTTCGTCGGCGATTATCGTTAGTTTGTCACGGCCTGTTGCTGCGCATTCCGCCATCACGGCGCCGAGCAGCGCCGCAGGATTTTGCGTCGCCGGCAATCTGCACAACTCAGTCATCGCTGTTGCGTGTTGCAGAAATTTATCGACGTCGATCCCCGTTAGCGCCGCCGGCACCATGCCGAAATGCGACAGCGCGGAATATCGTCCACCGATGTCTGCCTGATTGAGGAAAATATGCTTGAAGCCCTCTGACTCCGCCACTGCAGCCATCTGCGTACCTGGATCGGTAATAGCGACAAACGAATTTCCGGGTGTTTCAGTTAAACGCGAGACTTCGTTGTACCAGTACCGGTGAAAGGCGACGGGTTCAGTTGTCGTTCCTGATTTGGAAGCTATTACAAACAGACAACGGGAAACGTCGATTTGACTTCGAAAATTGTTGATTACGTCCGGATCAGTGGAGTCGAGCACTAGCAGCGTGGGGGAACCATCGATTCGGCCGAACGTTTGCCGCAAAACTTCAGGACAAAGCGACGACCCGCCCATCCCGCAAACCATTACCCACTGGAAACCCCCTTCCCTGATTATGTCCGCGAACTGTTTGAGTTCATTCGTCCTTCCAGACATTTCCTGAGCCACCGTTAGCCAGCCCAGGGAGTTCGCGATGACTTTTTGATGCTCGGGTTCAGTCTTCCAAACCGAAGCGTCCCTGGCCCAAATGCGCCTGATGATCTCTTGCTGATCGGCTGCGCTGAGTGCCGAATGGACGGCTGCGGCATACCCACCCAGGTTGGCAGTCAGTACAGTTTCACCCGTATGAGACTGCAGCTTGGCTTCACTTCCAGCATCATTCATAATCAGAACTGGACCAACAGAAAACCATAAGTTGTATTGATTGAACACCAACAGTTTAGCATGAGGCGTTGAGTTGCCGAGTCCATTAAGAGGGTTCGAAATGTCCGACAAGAAAAGAGCACTGCTGCTTGTAGACGTGCAAAACGACTTTTGTCCCGGAGGCGCGCTGGCGGTGGCTGATGGCGATCAAGTGGTGGCGCCGTTGAATAAACTAATCAAAGAATTTCTCCAGCGTGGCGAGCCCGTCTTCCGAAGCCGCGATTGGCACCCGCGGCAGACAAAGCACTTCACAGAATTTGGCGGCACCTGGCCAGTTCACTGCGTTCAGAATACGACGGGGGCAGAGTTTCATCCCGACCTGATTGACGACCCGCGCATCATTACGATTTCAAAAGGTATGGGCGACGAGGATTCCTATTCGGCGTTTGATGCAACCGATCTCGCGTTACAACTACGAAACATGGGCGTCGAAGAAGTTTGGGTAGGTGGACTGGCGACCGACTACTGCGTCAAGAACACGGTACTGGACGCGCTGAAGGAAGGCTTTCCCGTTAAGGCCCTGAAAGATGCTATGCGTGCAGTTGAAGTGAATGCAGGTGACGGCGAACGCGCGATCGAGGAGATGCGCGCGGCAGGAGCGGCGATCGTGGACAGCGCGGGCATTGGCAACGAACCACCGAATGATGAAAGTAATTCATCGACCGACTACATAAAAGATGTCGATCGAACGTTGATCAGGCAAAACCTCAAGCTCACGGTCACTCAACGATTTCAGCAGTTAATGGCCCTGCAGAGATTCGCAGCCGAACTTCAAGAAGCGGGTCGGGAAGCGCAGCGTGGAGACTGATTACGAACGGATAATCAGGTCGCTGGTGGTGGCAGGCGTCCAGTTCGTCATCGTCGGTGGTGCCGCAGCCACTGCACACGGATCGAGCCGTCTGACTACCGATTTAGATATCGTCTACGCCCGGAGCACGGACAACATCAAACGCCTGGTCGAGGGGTTGTAACCTCTGCAACCCAAATTGCGTGGCGTTGCAGAAGACCTGCCCTTCCAATGGAAGGAACAAACCATTAAAAAGGGACTCAACTTCACTTTGATAACATCCGCGGGTGCTCTTGACCTGTTTGGCGAAATAATCGGCGGCGGAACTTTCGAGCAGTTGGCCCCGGACAGCATCCACGTAAGGGTTTTTGGCAATCAATGCCTATGTCTGGGACTCGAGCGCTTGATAAAAGTCAAACAAGCGGCAGGGCGACCGAAAGATCGTGAAGCTATTGAAGAACTAAAAGTCATACTTGAAGAGCGACGTCGTTAACCATGGGCACACTCAACATCGATCGCTATCACGCCGCGATGGGCGACGCGTCTTTCAAAGACGTAACCGCTATCCACGATCGTCCGCTCAGCCAAACCAAAGCGACTTTCTACGTAACCCAACGCAAGATTCCTTTCGCGCCGTGCCTGGGCCACGCGCGTCTAATCCGGCTATTGCTGGACAGCCAGATCGATCGGCCTCGCCTGCGATTCCTCGAACAGGACCGCGGCGGCCTGAAACTGTTTGCCAAAGCAATTGAAGACATTCATTTCGTCGGCGCCATCCGCGCTGTGCGTCCGGGCACCATAGTATTTGCGAACCAACCCTTCGCTGACATCACCGGCGCCTTCGGACTGACGCAAGCGCAGGAGATCAAGTTTGAACACGCGTTCGATTTGCCAATGACCACGGCCGCACTGGCAATGCAGTTTCGCATGGCCGCCGGTGAGGGCCGCTGGTTGTCTGACTTTTCGCTGCGCCGCAATGGAGACATTGAACGCGCCGTGGACATCGCCGTCTATGCTTTCATCGGCGGATTTAATGACACTTCAAACATGGAGGCGGCACATCGTCTCGATATTCCAGCGGTGGGCACTGAAGCACATTACTGGCAACAGTCATACATCGAGTACATGCACAACCCCGAGATCGAGCCGCGCACCGGTCGACCTAAACATTTTGAGCAGGTCGCGTTTGAGCGTTGGCTTGATGCTAATCCAAACGGCACCACCCTGCTGCTCGACACTATCGACGTTTACATGGGTGCGGTCCATGCGGCCATGGCAGCCACTTCCACGGAGACACGCCGTCATGCGTTTAAAGGATTTCGTGTGGACTCCGGCGACCTGGCGGAGCTGGGACAGTGGTGTATGCGGTTCTTCGAGGCCAACGGTCTACGCGGTTTACGCGCTAATCTCACGGGAGATCTCGACGTAGACAAAGTGCGGAAAATCGTAGCGAAGTTTCCCGAGGTCGGCGGCTTTGGCATCGGAACAAAATTATCGAGTGAGGTACAAAACGTTGCGGGAGTGATCTTCAAGCAATGCTTGATCGAGGATCAACCGACACTGAAAGCGTCAAACTCGATCGAGAAAACAACGCTGCCAGGGCGCTTGCAGGTATTTCGCGGAGTCGATGTTCGAGGCAATTACGTGGGCGATATCACGGGGCTCGAAGACGAAGAGATAGCGATGGACGGCGCCACACGCGTCGAACGGTTGCTGGGTCCGTTTTGGGAAAATGGACAGTATTCCGCGATTCCATCCATCGAAAAACAAAAGTCGTTTGTAGCTGAGCAACGTCGACGCTTTCAAGACATCAACAACTATCCGGCAAATTTGAGCGACAAGTTACGGCAGTTGCGCGATGATCTGACGGCGCAAATGCGCGCGGATAATTCTGGTTGGGAACAAGTGTTAAAGATGCCGGATCATGCAACTGACAACGTCCCGACGGAGTAGGCCGTGCCCACTGCGCAGAACATTTAGTGTTATTTCGTGTAATTCGTGGATTACTTTTTCCCCTCGGGTAAAAAAACGACCACGAAATACACGAAACAACTCGAAGATGCTGACCAGAGCCAACCGCCGCTGCCATCGCTCTATTAATTCTTGGCTTCTCTGAAGAACGGCGTTATCCTACGCCGCGTTACCGTTCATTAAACCTGCCGTCAGTCATACCGCTCGTTGATTACGCTAATGAAGTTAGAAGTCTTTTCTGATTATCTTTGACCGTTTTGCTGGTTGGCGGAGCCAGCCGTACGTGAACTCATCAGGGTGGAACCCGACGTAGAAGTCGTTTGGCGCGCATTTGAGTTACGACCCGACCCGGTGCCAAAGCGAGATCCAAAAGGTGACTACCTGAAGAACGCGTGGGAAAACTCTGTTTACCCACTTGCTGCGCAACTCGGAGTGAAGATGGTCTTGCCGCCTGTCCAACCTCGTTCGCGATTGGCCCATGAAGCGGCCCAGTGGGCAGGATCTCAAGAACGCTTCAACGACTATCACCAAGAGATCTTTCGCGCGTTCTTCGAGCGTGGCCAGGACATCGGCAGCGTGGAAGTCCTCATTTCCATCGCCAAGAAGCTTGGTTTGGACAGCGGCTCGTTGAGCAATGCGCTGGAGACTCACGATTTTTTACCAGCAGTGCTCTCCGATGAACACGAGGCCGCCGTTCTCGGAGTTAACGCCGTTCCTGCGTTCGTCGCCGATAGAAGAGCTGCGCTGAGTGGTGTGCAGCCGGTAGAGAATCTTAAGCTCCTGGTTCGGTCAACAATGTCGCGCACTCCCGGCGGATAAAACAACTTGCAGAAATATCGCGGAGGTTGCATGAAGACTCTTAACGAGAAGTGCAAGGCTGTCGTGATCGCTATTGGTTCAGTAACGTGTTTGATCGTAATCACAACTGAGCCGGTTAACGCCCAGGGCATAAATCCCAGGGCGATTGGAGCCGTGCGCCGCTCTGAGAGGATGCAGCGCCGGAATGACCCGTATGAGCGCGACAAACTGGAGCGCCAACTCGCAAATGGGCCGGAGCATTCTCGCCTCCGTAAGAATGAAGCAGACGCTATCCAGGCTAAACAGGATTTCGTAAAGATCCAGACCAATTACAATCGAATCGTTTTGGCTATGGCGTCGAAGGAGAGCATTCAACGGCGGACGGTGCTCGCTGATGTCGCGGAAATAAAAAAGGCTGCTGCGCGGCTCAAGACAAAACTCGCATTGCCAATCGCAGCAGATGTCGAACAGAAGGCCGAACAGCCAGTTGTGCCGGATTTTTTTGAGTCGCTTCTGAAACTTCAGCTACACATTTACGATTTTCTTACCAGTCCCCTGTTTGATTCCCCTCCCGCGTATAAAGTCGAGGCAGCGAAAAAGGCTTCCAGCGATTTGGATAGGATAATCAAGGTCAGCGAAGCCATCGGGAAATCCGGTGTCCGGTGAGCTGATGTACTCATTTCGTGTGTTTCGTGGATCGTTTAATTCTTTGATTCGCGCTCATTCCGAATAAAAATAATCCACGAAATACACCAAACAACACGAAACACGTCCCGCACCCTGGCCGCTTCGGCCGTACAGACTTTCCACGCTATACTATTCCCGATCCCCACTAAATTCTTTCCGAGCTGGAGTAATAAAGAAGATGAAGATATTGATTCTTATCTCGCTGATGGTCTGCCTGCCTATCGTCGCCTTTGCGCAAAACGGTCAGCGGAAACTGTTTCCTTACGCTTATCACATTGACGACTTGCCCAACGGTTTACGTTTGGTAACAGTGCCCACCGATTATCCCAACCTGGTGGCTCTGTACATCGTCGTGCAAACTGGTTCACGAAACGAGATCGAACCAGGCAAGACCGGATTTGCACACTTCTTTGAACACATGATGTTTCGCGGTAGCGAGAATTACACGGCCGATCAACGCGAAGCCATCTTCAAACGGGCCGGCGCGGAAACCAACGCTTACACTTCAGACGATCGCACCGTCTACCACGCCACGTTTTCCAAAGAAGATTTGGACGAGATCATGAAAATGGAAGCCGATCGCTTCAAGCACCTGAAGTATGCCCTCCCGGAATTTCGCACTGAAGCGCTGGCCGTCAAAGGCGAGTATGACAAGAACAGTGCCACGCCGATCCGGCAGTTATTCGAGCGGCTGCGCGAGACTGCGTTCAAACAACACACCTACTCGCACACCACGATGGGATTCATCAAAGACATAGAAGACATGCCAAACCAGTACGACTATAGCTGGGAATTCTTCAACCGCTTTTACCGCCCTGAATATACGACGGTGGTATTGGTGGGCGACGTGACCCGGCAGGGCGCGCTTGATTTAACGAAGAAATACTTTGGTGATTGGAAGCGGGGTTCCTATGTAGCAAAAATTCCGGCGGAGCCAAAACAGACGGGGCCGCGCACGGCGCATTTGGACTTTCCGTCACCGACCCTGCCGATGATCGCCGTAGCATTTCGCGGACCGGCATACTCCGACACCGAAAAAGACAAGATGGCTCTCGACTTCCTGGCGCAAATCGCGTTTGGGCCAAACTCCGATCTTTACCAACGATTGGTTTTGAAGGAACAGAAGGTTGACACGTTTGGAGCAAGCTTTGGCGACCAGGTTGATCCCGAACTTTTCACGGTCCTGGCGCGCGTGAAGGATCCAAAGGATGTTGACTACGTTCGGGATCAGATTCTCGCTACCTTCAAACAATTCACTACCGAGATGATTCCGCAAGCGAAGCTGGATGCGACCCGCTCTCGTTTGCGTTACAGCTTTGCGATGGCCATGAACAGTTCGAACGCCATCGCCGGCACACTGGCGCCGTTCATCGCTCTAAAACGCACGCCGGACACAATCGATAAACTGGCTGCGCTCATGGAAACGATCACGCCGAAAGACGTTCGCGATATCGCGGCGAAATATTTTGTCGACGATAACAGGACCATCGTTACCCTCGCGACAAAAGCAAAAGAAACCGCTAAGACGGAGGGAAGCAAGTAAATGCAACGTTTCATACTTTCCATGCTCGTTTCAGTTCTTCTGGCGACTCCGGGCGTAGCGCTCGCAAATATGCAAAACAACTCATCCGCCAAATTGGCCAGCGTAACCATCCCCAATCGATCACCATTGGTTAGTTTCCGATTGGTCTTCAATACCGGCGCTGCTTCCGATCCGAAAGGCAAAGAAGGGTTGGCCGCGTTGACGGCCGCGATGTTGGCCCAGGGCGGATCACGGGCCATGACCTACGAACAGATCGTCGAAGCCATGTATCCGATGGCTTCAGGCTTCGGCTGGCAAATCGATAAGGAAATGACCACCTTCTCCGGAACCACGCACATCGATAACCTGGAAAAGTATTACGGGTTAATTAGTCAGATGCTGCTGGACCCTGGTTTTCGCGCCGAAGACTTCACGCGTCTTAAAGCAGACGCTATTAACTTTCTGAAGGTGACGTTGCGGGAAAACAACGACGAGGAGTTGGGAAAGGAATACCTTTACAACCTCATCTACGATGGCCATCCGTATGAGCATCACAACATTGGCACTCTCTCTTCGATTGAAAAGTTAACGCTGGACGATGTTCGTCAGTTTTACAAAGAGAACTACACGCGCGCTAACCTGGTACTCGGGTTGGCCGGTGGTTATCCGGCAAACTTTCCCGCCAAAGTCGAAACGGATTTTGCGAAGTTGCCTGCGGGAGCTGTGAAGACTGTGAGTTATGAAACTCCTAAGCTCGCACCTGGAATTAAGATCAATCTGGTTAAGCGTGAAACACGCGCCACGGCTCTGTCATTCGGGTTTCCAATCGACATCAATCGGTCCCACAAAGACTGGCCGGCGCTCGCGGTAGTTGCGTCTTATCTGGGCCAACACCGATCGAGTAATAGTTATCTGTATCAGAAGCTGCGTGAAGCGCGCGGGTTGAACTATGGCGACTACGCGTACATTGAATACTTCCCGCGCGGGATGTTTCAGTTCACTCCGGATCCGAATCTGGGCCGGCAAACTCAAATCTTCCAGATCTGGATTAGGCCAGTTGTGCCTGAGAACGGGCACTTCGTTTTGCGTGCGACGATGTATGAGTACGACAAGCTCGTTCGCGAAGGAATGTCGAAAGAAGCGTTTGAAGCCACGCGAGAGTTTCTGACTAAGTACAACAACATTCTGACGCAGACGCAGGGTGCGCAACTTGGCTACGCGCTCGACAGCCGTTACTACAAAATTCCCGAATACGTGCCCTACATGCGCGAACAACTTGCGAAGCTCACCTTAGCTGATGTTAACAACGCCATTCAGAAGTATCTTAAGTCAGACGAGATGCGCGTCGTGGTCATCACTAAAGATGCCGAGGGCTTGCGTGACGCAATCCTCAGCGGCAAACCATCGCCGATTACTTACAACTCGCCGAAACCGAAAGAAATTACCGACGAGGACAAAGTTATCGAGACTTATAAGATCAACGTGAAACCGGAAGACGTTGTAATTGTTCCGGTTGAGCGCGTATTCGAATAACTCTAATTCGTGTAATTCGTGTAATTCGTGGATCGCATCTACTGGAAACAATAAAAACGATCCACGAATTACACGAAAAAATCCCACAGCTCAGTTTTTCTGGCTCGCTTCCCGCCTTCGGCGTATACTCTGCCGCGAATTCTTCAGTCGACCTCTGACTCATCTGGCAACCATCCCCCCTTCTCGCGGCATGGTTTAAAGTCCATAGGAGACAGCCATGAACAAGCTCCTGGCTTTTGTAACCCAAACATTGCAGCAGGTAGTTGCAATCGTTCAGGGATTCAGTACCGGTCTTGCCACCTTCGGCAAGCACGCACCTCAGAAACACCGGAAAGAATTTTCAGTTGAAGTTGTCAGACCGGATGACCTGCTGGTTGTCACGCTCGATTTTTACAATCTCAAGATCAAGTCGCCGGCCGGCTCACCGAAACTACACAGACTGGAGCCCGGCAACGGCTTCATCGTGGCCCACTTTCCGCCGCAGAGTTTTGCCGAGCGCGCATTTTTTGAACAAGCCGAACCCGAGCCCGGCGACCCGCCGCCGCCACCTGACGATCCACTGGATCCGCCACCAGTGGGTGCGAGAATTTCCGGCCCCAGTCAATTAGTCTTTCGCATCGACGATACACTTCTCCCCCTCGAGTTCAAACTGGAGAAGATTCTTGACGCGTTAAGAAAAGCCGAACCAATAACTCAAGCGACGATTCGCAAACCCCTTCGGATTCCGACCCTTGGCCAGCAGGCAATGTTTGGTGGCGAAGGTTCACAGTTCTCTGCTATCGAATCGCCCTATCGTCTAATTCTCTCCCCTAACCTGGAAAGTCGTTGGCACCACGCGCTGGCGCCGGTTAAGGATCCTTCGGCCAAGCGCACCGAACTCTGGCACACGCGACTAATAGGTGAGGCGCCCACAGTCAGCGCCGTCTGGTCTCCCGATTATGCGGTGTCTAACGATACGCCCCCCATTGATGAGGCCCACCCGTTCCTTACCTCGCTCCATAACGAGAACCGTCACGAAATCGTTCGTTCAACCTCTGATCCGGAATTAGAAGGCGCACATCCGGTCGACGCCAACCTACTCATGCTCAGCTCGCAAGGCGCGTGGATGGACCTGACAGCCGAGTGGGAAACAGAACTGAACCTGATTGAGTGGAAACACAGATCAACGGCCGGACGCGATCAGTTTGTTAAAGTCGTCAAGGAAGGTCACATGTTCTGTTTAGGTCATCGCGCAGTGTTCATAAAGATCACTGAACGCAAAGTGATTATGGGCAAGGGTGGGTTGGTAGAGGGAAAGCCGGTCGCCTATTTACGCCAACGCGTGCTGATCAATATCAAGGAGCCAACTAAAACATACAGCCATCACGACTCGCCGTTTCGCAGCGTCACTATCCGCACGCTCGCTACTCCTAATCTCGACTTCCCCAGCAAGGACGATATTTTCAACCTCGGCGAAAACGCTTTCTGGCCCATTGTTCTGAATAAACTGTTTGCGTTTGACTGTGTCGGGATTGATTGGGAAGGTCGCGAGATCGAATTTTCGCTGCCTCTGGCGTTCATAGTAAAAACGCATGCCCGCGACAAGACGCAGATGGATCCTATCATCACGCTTTACAACGGCCTGGCGGAAGCGGATGCAAAACGACAGCGTCCGATGGGCGGACAAAAAATTGCTTTCGCGCCGTCTGCAAAACCTGGTGACACCACGCACGAAACCACCTCAATGATTTTCGGCGCCACGGGGTCCACCGGAACTCCGAAATTTCTTCCGGCGATGTTCAAAGCGGACTGTGACGTGCCGGCGGCCCGGCAGATCTCGGGTAGCACCGC
>DATEPF010000122.1:0-4222 GCA_035273325.1 Pyrinomonadaceae bacterium
ACCTTCAGACACGATGCCATCGACAGGTATCTTTTCGCCGGGGCGTACGCGCAAAAGATCACCTACCTGCACTTGATCGAGAGGTACATCCTGCTCGCTACCGTCAGACGCAATCCGCCGTGCTGTCTTCGGAGCCAAGCCGAGCAGCGCCTTAATCGCCGAACTGGTTTGACTGCGCGCCTTAAGTTCCAGCACTTGGCCCAGCAAGACCAGAGTTGTGATTACTGCGGCAGCTTCAAAGTAAACCGGCACCGTGCCACCGTGAGCCCGAAATGAATGCGGAAAAATATCCGGAAATAGTGTGCCCACGACGCTGTAGCCATAGGCCACTCCCACCCCGAGCCCGATCAACGTGAACATATTCAGGCTGCGGTTAACTAGTGACTGCCAGAAGCGCACAAAGAAGGGCCAGCCACCCCAAAGAACAACTGGCGAAGCCAAAAACAATTGAACCCAGGGCAAAAGGGTTGGCGATACGATGCGCTGCAATGGTGCGCCGGGAACAAGGTCACTCATTCCAATCACGAAGAGCGGAAAGGTGAGCACGACGCTTACCCAAAAGCGCCGTTGCATATCTTTAAGTTCGTGATTTTCTTCATCCGCGAGTGTCACAGTGCGCGGCTCAAGGGCCATACCGCAGATCGGACAATTGCCCGGTGCATCACGCACAATCTGCGGATGCATGGGGCAGGTGTATTCAATTTTCTCTTGAGGCGCAGTAACGTTAACGGGTTCCAGCGCCATGCCGCATTTAGGGCAGGAACCGGGTTTGTCCTGCCGCACTTCAGGATGCATTGGACAGGTATAAGCTTGGGCTGGCAATACCGCAGGCGGCTTTGTTTCGCGTCGAATACCAACCGGCTGCGTTATCGTTCGTTCCTTCGGCTTGTTGAGAAACTGTTCTGGATTCTCGCGGAATTTGTTCAGGCAGTGCGGGCTACAGAAGTAGTAGGTTCCTCCTTTGTGCTCGTACGACCCTGCGGCTGAATCGGGATTAACAGTCATGCCACAAACTGGATCGATAACAACATCTGTGCGTTTGGCGGGTTCCTTCGTATCGTCGCTACTTATCTTTTTCGAAAAACTCGGTTTCATTAGTGACTCCAACTATTCCTTAAACCGATCAATCCACTGCGCGAATCGATCACACCGCAGCTACCACTATTAAGTTCTACGGTCCTCAAGTTGTTTATGGCGCCCAAATGGCGTTATGCCTCGCGGCTTATATATCCCCAGGACCGTGGCTACGAGCAACAGAACCAAAGCACCACTCGAATGGACCACATGAGTCGGATCTCGCAACGCCATCAGATCCGCGTTAGTCAGTGTCGAGTCTGCTGCTAAGCCGGCGTAGTGCGTAATCGACTGTATGTACATAAGCAAGATGACATTCGCAAAAATGTTCAGCACGAGTTTGAAAACGATCCAGTAATGTCGGAACAAACCCCACGACGTACCCAACGCTGAGACAAGACCAGTCAGAAGTGAAACAATACTGAATGGAAGAATGATGAACTTGATGATGACGTTCATCGCCAAGTAAGAACCACGAACCATTTGTCCGCTCTCGGTGTTCAGAACCGCGATGGACAGACCTAGGTAAGCGACGACCGCTCCGAGCCAACCCACGGACGAAATGACATGCACGGTAAGCGCGAACTTGCGTAGGCTGCCTGTTAGTATCATGGCTGCGCGCTACGCTCTGCGTTTGGTGTTTGGTCACGGCCATCACCCGGCCTTAAGTGGCGACCAGGGCCGTGTGGGCCACGTGTGAACAACATGATGACAAACAGCAAAAGCACGAGAATAAGAATGGCTCCGAATACCTTCACCCATCGCGGCGTGGGGCTGGATCCCTCGGCGGGCGTTACGCGCGCTTCGTCGCTGGCGTTCCTGCTCGACTCTGCGTAAGGGTCATCCATGCCATGCTCTCCATCTGTAGCCCGGTTATCGCTTCTTTTGTAGTCGCGGACGAACTTTCATACTTGCCAAGTGATGCTTTAAGTTGGAGCCTTCAATGAATCCACAAATGTGGCCCTCAACAGCACCAGTCTTATCCCATTCCGCCAATGTCGCCGCCAAGTCGTTCCGATAGCGGCGCATTTCCTTCATGTGCACGTCCAATTCCTGCAGCCGTGTTCGCACTACATCCCGCACAGCTTCGCACGGACTGTGCCCAGACTGTTTCTCAGCAACGATCTGCTTGATCTCATCAAGTGAAAAACCCAAGACCTGAGCTCGTTTGATGAAGTCGAGCCGCTCCAATACCTCAGCTTCGTAGAGGCGGTAGCCACTTTGGGCACGTGCGGGCTGGCCCAGCAGTCCGCTTCGCTCATAGAATCTGAGCGCTTCGATACCGATTCCGCTTAGTTTCGCTACCTCGCCAATCTTTAATGGCGCGGAAGACGCTACCCTTTCCTGCTGCTTCGATCTGAGTGCCATCTTTTTCACTTCTAACTGCTTAACGAGCAAAAACATTCTAAACCCTGTAGTCGGATACAGAGTCAAGGGGTATCGCCAGATTTTTCTTGGCCGATGCTCGGGGCGCGCTTTACCAGACCTAGAATGCCCGCCAGGTCGCTTCTTTACAGGAACTAACAGTTAAGGCCGCCAAAGATGCATTGACCTACGGTTTCTTGTTAGCGTTGGCGTTCTTATTCATGTTCATGTTCGCGTGCTCACTTGCGTTCATGTTGTCATGGACGTTGGCGTTTGCGGCCGGGGCCGCAGTCGGACTCGGCGAAGCGACAACCGTTGCATTAGCGTTTGCGTTGGTGTTTGTGTTCTCGGTTGTGCTACACGCCGCACCGAAAACGGCTAAGGTCAATAAAGTCACAAGACCTGTGATTCGTCGCATATCCATTCCTCCTGTGTGCAAAGAAATACAACTGCCTGGGGGCTGCGCTTCTACGCTATGAAAGCTCGCATATCATTAAGGTCTCGGCGTCGGAGTTGCTGCTGGATTAGCTGGACGACGCGGGGCGCTCGAGTGCCAATGAACAATCTTCCAATCTTGTCCACGCTTTTCGAGTACCGACGTGCCGAGCCCGGCGCCCTCAACGTGACGCGTCCCGATGTCGGCAGAAATCGCATACTTGAAAGTCGCCCACGCCGTATTACCTGATACTTTGACCTTGATATCGAAAAGCGTGTACTTCGTGTTGTTCATCTCCTTCATTTCAGGTAGCAGATGGTGATCACGGTAATCTGCCCAACCATAGTTAGCGTGCCCGCTTTCAAAAACGGTGACTGATTCGTCATTTGCCCAAGCCTTAGTTATCAGGTCCACGTCGTTCTTTTCAAAAGCTAGCGCGCTCTTGAGTAATACTTCGCGTACGGCCGCTTCATCAGGTGCTTGCGCGGTAACTTTAGGTTCGTGCGCAATACTTAATGTGAGGGTAATCGCCGATAGTGCGACGACTGACAGAACACGTAACGCACGCTTCTTTTGTTCCTTCATGATCATTTCTCCTTTTCGGACTCCTATTCTGTGTCGGTCAATAAACCCCTCGCCCCTTCGATCAACTTCGGGTGTGCCCTAGTCATTTTGCTAGTTCAGTCAGTTTCCTTTTCATCAGATCGATCTCCCCCTGCTGTCCCGAGACAATCTGCTTACACAGCTCCTGGATTTCCGCGTCTTGTATCGAAGCCTGTTTGCACATGAGGATCGCCCCTGCGTGATGCGGAATCATGGACCGCAGAAATTGCTGATCTGAGACCAGGGTCTGCTTTCTGATCATCATGAAAGAACCGATAAGCGCGACGATGCCGACCGCAAGAATTACAGTATTGAGCTTCTTTGACGTGTACATCGAACTCATTAGCGGGAGTTCGATCAAAACCATCGAGGCGGTCATCAGCGCCGCCATATAGACCTGATTGAAGCTGTTAAAGACGTTGTCGAAGACGTTCACCATTGCGTACATGAAAACGTACATGGCGATGAAATGAAGGCCGATCATTATGAGAAATCGACCGTAATGGTGGTTCTGCATTTTCATGTCTTCCTCCGTCCCGACTTCCTTTACCGTTGGGTTTCTGTTTCCCCAATAGCAACATTGTCCATCGCAGGATGATTTCGCGCTGGTGTTAAAAAGACCAGGACTGCTGTAACCAGCAGCACCAAGACACCCAACAAAGCTTCGAATGCAACCGACTTATAAAAAGTGCTCTCGACCGGAGCAGCAGGATCTATCTCCGGGCCTTTTTGGTTTCGCGCAAT
>DATEPF010000123.1:0-19950 GCA_035273325.1 Pyrinomonadaceae bacterium
TTTTCGCTTCGCTCAGTGCGGGCGGGGACGCCCGCGATCCCAGTAAACCGTTGAATGCTTTCAACAAATATTAAGGCTGGCGAGCAACTGGCGTTTGCAGTTCCCCGGTCAGGTGATGTAAATCTTCTTCATTAAGAACCAGGCAAGGTGGGCTAAGTCATATTCCGATGACCGTCAAACATTGGATCAAAAAACTAGGTTTCTGGGGATTCATGTTTTTCCTGGTAAAGGGTTTGCTCTGGTTAACCATCCCTGCCTTGATCGCATTCTTCGCCACCAACTAATGAAACGCTCCTTTCTCTGTGTGCTGGCTGTATTCGCTATTCTGCCGTCGGTTTTTTTTCTGTTTCCAGGAACATCTGCGCAAAACACGTCCAGACCGCGCGCGCGCGAAGCCGGGATCACAGTCGGCATTCTTCCCCCGGGTCCTTTAAATGCGATCACGGATGTCGCTGGAGTGACAGTGGGCCATACCACAGTAATCCGCGGCGAAAACGTTCGCACCGGTGTTACCGCTGTGTTACCCCATGGCGGCAATCTATATCGCGACAAGGTCCCGGCGGCCATCTTTGTAGGCAATGGTTTTGGAAAGTTGATGGGTTCTACACAAGTAGAGGAACTCGGTGAGATCGAGACGCCCATCCTGCTTACTTCCACACTCAATGTTCCTCGCGTCGCCGACGCTCTCCTTGATTACATGTTGGCGCTGCCAGGCAACGACGACGTGCAATCAGTCAATGCGATCGTGGCTGAAACCAATGATGGCTACCTCAACGACATCCGCGGCCGGCACGTCACCAAAGAAGATGTTTTCGCCGCACTTAAAAGCGCGAAGAGCGGTCAGGTTGAAGAAGGGTCCGTGGGCGCGGGGACGGGGACAATCGCTTTTGGATTCAAGGGCGGTATCGGAACGAGTTCTCGCAAGTTGCCCGGTAAGCTCGGCGGCTACACCGTCGGCGTCCTCGTGCAAACAAACTACGGCGGGATCTTGACGATCAACGGCGCCCCGGTCGGGCAAGCCCTGGAGCGCTACTATTTAAAGGATCAGCTAACGAGTAGTCGTATTTCGCGTTGCGCGGACAAACCTGATCCGGCTGAATGTGCCGATGGTTCAGTAATCGTAGTAATCGCCACCGACGCACCCGTGGACGCTCGCAACCTGAAGCGAATGGGCGCGCGCTCGATGTTGGGCCTCGCCCGAACTGGTTCAGCCGCCACCAATGGCAGCGGAGACTACGCCATCGCCTTTACAACTACTGTCGATGGCCGGGTTAAGTCTCCCAGCCCTCCGATGCGCGGCACCATAGTATTAAGTAACGACGCCATGTCTACTCTGTTTCTGGCGGTCATTGAAGCCACCGAAGAAGCTGTTTACAACTCACTTTTTCGGGCCACCACGGTCACGGGCCGCGGCCGGACCGTCGAAGCGCTGCCGCTGGAACGGACTCTTGAGGTCCTGCGCAAGCACGGGTTGGTCCGTTCAAACTAGCGGTTGGACCATCTGAGGAACAATCGTGACAAATATGAGATTACTTAGCGTGAACTGCGTGTTGACACGACATTAATCGCTGCATAGAATCCAACTACCCCGAAGAACTGAACCAGCAGGAGGAGGAGTTAAAAGGTGAAAACAACTATACGTGTCAATCGCAAGCGACCCGAGTCTATGACGAAGCAGATTACGGACCAGCTCACAGGCCTGATTGAATCTGGAGCCATGACGGTAGGGAGCTACCTACCCAGCGAACGCGAATTAGCAAACTCGTTGAAGGTCGCGCGCAATGTGGTGCGCGGCAGTTACGAAAATCTGATGAAGGCGGGACGAATTCAAAGCGAAGGTCGCAAAGGCAGAACAGTTAAGGCATCAGGGAAGAAACGCGGCGGCAGCAAAGCTTCAAAAGGCGGATCAAAAGCCCGCAAGAAATAAAAATGTAGTTCCACCTCGCTGGATTTCGGGCAACAAACTAACTGGCTTCAACGATGCTCTCCTCCCCCAAAGCCAGTATTTCGTTTCGTATCGCATTGCGCTCAGCTAAGAGCCTTACGAAGAACCTGCGCCTCATCAGGAAGAATACCAGTGCGCGCAGGCCGCCCATAAAAGTGTCGATGCCTTCAAAAAACCTGATAGCTGTGTAACCAGCCGCCGGCAGCAGGATTAAAACAATTAACGCTATTTCCCAACCCCACCAGCTGTAACTTATCCAGGCGGCAACCACCCAGGTAAGTGGGAACAGCAGGATCGCCGAAAGTATCTTTACGGTAGAGATTACATCCTCGTCGTTTTTGGAAATCCGAGTTGCCAATAAACCTCCTAAACGATAAGCCGGGTAATGCACCACGAAACCAATCACTGCCGGACCAATCAGCAGGAGAAACAAAACTACGCGGCTGATCAGATGCGTAAATACAGACCAGGTGGATTTGGGCGGCGATAAGTCGTCGGGGTCAACGCCTGCTTGCATCAGCTCTTCCTCAAAGCGGTTGATGCGGGTTACCAGACGTTGCAGACGTTCGGGCGCGCGGTCGAGCAGGATAGAGTAGGCGTTAATGAAACGCTGTTGAAGTTGTAACTCCTGTGCCAGGCTTTCATCCCCTTCTTCACCGGCGGAAAAAATCTTTTCGGCGCGCGTGATGGTGTGCAGCGCTTCTTCGTGGTGCGCGTCCAGCATCACTCCGCGCAACGCATCCTCGATACGCCCTGATAACTCCCGGACCTCTGCCCGGGGAGGGATGTCTCCTTCTTCGAGTGCCACCGGTTTGACGTCAATCGGTTTACCGAAATACAGCAACGCTTCGCTACGGAATTTTGTTTTAGAGGTGTAATAAAGACCGGCCGGCACGATCTGCAGTCCGGTGACTTCTCCTGTTGAGACGGCGCCCAAAGCGATGCGCGCGGCGCCCGTTTTGATCGGTCGCAGACGCTTCTCATCATGGGAGACACCTTCGGGACAAATACCAATTGTGCCGCCACGGGCCAATAGTTTTCGTGCAGCCACGAACGTTTCAGTGTTCTTTGAAACGTCGCCACCTTCATCCTGATGCCGGTACACCGGCAAGGCATCCATGACGCGCACGAAGTAACCGAGCACCGGCATGTGGAATAGCGGCGCCTTTGCAAGAAAAGACACTTTTCGTGGTGCGAGGCAAAGGAGGAAGGCGGGGTCGACAAGCGCGTTCGGGTGGTTGAGCACAAAAATCAGTGGACGGTCGAGTGGGACGTGCTCCAATCCAACCACCTCGACCCGCCGAAAATAAACGCGAAGGGCGAAACGTAATAGTGCGACTATGCTGCGACGGACCATGTAAGAGTTACAGTGACTTTTTCGTGGCGTCTTATGCGTTTTCGTGTAATTCGTGGATCCGCTTTCTGCACGCTAAACAACGATCCACGAATTACAGGAAATCACGAATCGCTGAAGGATGCGCCGGATCATCTTTAATGCAATAATATCGATGCTTTCCCAACAATCTGCAATCTAATTCTGAGGAGTGTTATGAAACGCTTTGCCCTGGCTCTGACTATCTCTCTGTTCGCACTTGCGCCGGTTGCTTTTGCACAAAACAGCCGCTTCCCGATTGACGAGCTATTGAAAGTTCGTCGCGTCGGGGACGCACAGGTGTCGCCTGACGGTTCTAAGGTGGCGTTCACGATTGGCGATGTGAATTACGACGCTAACCGAGTTCTAACCCAAATTTACGTCATGCCAATCGGCGGTGGGACCATGAAGCAACTGACGAAGGGGGAAAGCTCGTCCACTTCGCCGCGCTGGTCGCCGGATGGCAGGAAGATAGCCTTCGTCACCGGCGGACAAATTTGGACCATGGACGCGGACGGCGACGACAAAGAGCAAGTTACAAAGATTTCAACCGGCGCGTCAGGACCGGTATGGTCGCCTGATGGACGTCTGATTGCTTTTGCTTCCGACGTCTACCCCGAATGTACAAACGACGAATGTAATAAGCGTATCGAGGACGAGCGCGAAAAAAATAAAGTTAAAGCACTGGTGACCGACCGCCTTCTTTTCCGGCATTGGGTTGAAAACCGTGAACGTAAGCGCAGTCACACGTTTGTCGTGGACAGCAATGGGGGCGTAGCACGCGATCTCACACCAGGCGACTTCGACGCGCCTCCCTACGCAGTAGCCGGTGATGTGGACTACGCGTTTTCACCAGACTCCAGAGAGATTGCTTACCTGCGGAATCCCGACAAAGTTGAAGCGATTTCTACCAACAGTGACATCTACCTTGTCCCTGTTACAGGCGGTAACTCCAAAAACATCACCGCTCGTAACCGTGGTTACGACGATGGCCCCGTCTACACGAGAGACGGTAAGTACATCCTTTATTTATCGCAGGCGAGAGGTGGTTTCGAAGCCGACCGCTGGCGTTTGATGCGCTACGACCGCGCCACCGGCGCAACCGTCGAACTGGTACGCGGCTTAGATCTGAGCGTTGGCGAAATTGTTCCTTCGGCTGACGGAAACACGATCTACTTCGGCGCCGGCGACCGCGGACATCATCCGATCTATCGCGTGTCTGCCAACGGGGGTACGCCGCAAAAAGTAGTTAGCGGTGTTTACGCCGGTGGTTTGCAAGTCACACCAAACGGTACTTTTGTTTTCGTCAACAGCTCACTCGCGCGACCGCCTGAGGTCTACCTCGCGAATAACGACGGCAGCAACATCACCGCTTTAACTCGAGTTAATGACGAATTAATGACGCGGGCCGGTTTGCTGGAAGCCGAAGAAGTGGAGTTGACAGGCGGAGCCGGCGCCAGAGTTCACGGATTCATGCTTAAGCCCGCTAACTTCAACGCCAGTAAAAAGTATCCGCTGATAGTGTTGATTCACGGTGGACCCCAAAGCGCCTGGAACAACAGTTGGAGTTATCGATGGAACCCGCAGATCTTTACCGACGCCGGGTACGCGGTGTTCATGCCAAACCCACGTGGATCGCTCGGCTACACGCAACGATTTGTCGACGAGATCAGCGGCGACTGGGGTGGGAAGGTATTTATTGATTTGAAGAACGGAATCGCCGACGTGCTGCGCCGCAACCCGTACATTGATCGGACGCGAATTGGCGGCGCGGGTGCTTCTTACGGCGGCTACATGGTCAACTGGATTCTCGGCCATAACAACGATCCGCGATTTAGATTTAAATCGCTGGTTTCACACGCGGGCGTCTACAACCTCGAAAGCATGTACGGCGCTACCGAAGAGCTTTGGTTTGTCGAGTGGGAATTCAAAGGAACGCCATGGACCAACCCGGCGATGTATTCGCGCTGGTCACCGCATAAGTTTGCCGGCAACTTCAACACGCCGACGCTGGTCACGGCTGGTGAGCTTGATTACCGTGTGCCCTATACCGAAAGCATCCAACTCTACACAACCTTGCAGCGTAAGGGCGTGGATTCAAAACTGATTTTATTCCCGGATGAAGGCCACTGGATCCTGAAACCACAGAACTCCAGGTTCTGGTACAACAGCGTCCTGAACTGGTTCAAAGAAGAACTCTAGGAATTCATATCCGCAGATTTCGCAGATTACACAGATTAAGCACTAAGCCCGTTAAAGGGGCTCAAATCAACTTAGCTGTTGAATTCTAAATCTGCGTAATCTGTGGAATCTGCGGATAGTTATTCAGCTTTCTCAAGCGGTGGCACGACAGCTACAAAGTCATCGGCAAAGCGCTGAGCATACTGCTCCAATAATTCTTCAACTCGGTCCAGCTTTTTCGAGCGCACAATCAATCCCGCATGATGCTTCTTCTTCACCCGGTGCACAATCTCGGGATCCTCGTATGCTGAAGTGTCCGGATGTTCTTGCTTCGCCAGCGACAAAACTATCCCCGCGTATTCTTTGTGTGTCGGCTTGCCCTCAACAGTTCCCTTCTGCGGCTTAACCAGCGACGGATCGGTCACTTCAATCCGCGCCCATTCGCGCCATAAATTCACTCCCGAAGCTGCTTCTAAAACTTCAGCGATGTAAGCGCCACCAACGCGCGCCGCGATCTCGAGGAAATAAAATTCTCCGTCAGCGTCACTTTTGATGAACTCAGCGTGAGTAGCGCCGCTTTTCATCCCCAGCGCTTTCACCAGTTTCCGGTTAGCCTCGAGCAATTTCTTTTCGTCTTCTGATCCACGAGGAATCGTGCGTGAAACGTATGCGCCTCCGTGATGCGCAACCTGCAGCGGCGGACGCCCGTACCGGTTTGTTCCGGCAAAAGAAACGCGTCCGTTGTTAACTATCGAGTCAACGTGAAATACTTCGCCGCCCACGAAACGCGCTAACAGGTAATACGATCCGCGCTCGCGCAGACTCTCGCGTTTATTCATTTCGTCGAGGGTTTGCCACACCTCATCCGCTGCTTCCACTTTTTTAATCCCGATGGCGGACACGTCTGATCGCGGCTTGACGATCCACGGCGACGGCACCCGCGCCATGAAATCACTAATGTCATTGGGGTTTATCAGCGGAACAAACTCGGGGACGTTAATGCCGGCTGTTTGAGCGTTGTTGGCCATCGACAGTTTGTCTCTGAATCCTTTGGCAATCGACGCGTTCATGCCGGGGAGTTGAAAGTGCTCACGTATCAAGGCTGCCGTGACCACGTCAAACTCTTCGAGCGCCACAACGCGATCGGGTTTCGTCTTGCGTGCGAGATAGGCGACCAGATCAATCATCAGCGCCGGTCCGGCATCATTCGGCACTGCAATCAGATCGTCGAGGCAGTCGCGCGGCCAGTCCTCGTTCAGCATCTTTTCTTTCGTAATCAAAACAACGTGGCAGCCGCGTTGTTTGCATTCACGAATAAAGTCGCCCCCTTTGAAGTAAGTGGCCAGGCAGATGATGTTGAGCGGACGGGATTTGGTCATCGAATTGGATCTAGCGGAAGCTCAGCATTTGATCGGCGTGCGTGTGCTGCCACGGTTGGCGCTAACCGTCAACGCTTTTACTAGGAACGCGGGCGTCCCCGCCCGCTCTGACACGAAGCGCGGAAAAATTTTATCTGCACAAATTTGCGCGCCGTTGACGCGGTGCGGGCGGGGACGCCCGCGATCCCCAGTAAACGCGTCGAATCGCTTAGCGAAAAAACGTAGCTGCCTAAACCACCGTCACTATAAACGTTTGCAGAATTACGGTCACCTGATAATGTATGCGCGTTAAGTGAACCATCACTGTGGGTCGATGAATGCGGAACCGCGAGCGGTAGCGACCGGATACCAGCATTCAACCTGACTATAACTCCTCTGAATTAACTACGAAGTTGAGTGTAGCATCCGGTCGCTACCGCTCGCGGTTCTGCATTTATGGACGACCGAAAGTCGAAGCAGGTACGAGTCTAATAATGATCTTTCGTGGACCATTTCCGGATGTTGTTGTCCCCGATGTTTCGCTTACTGAATTTGTTCTGAGTGACATCGAGCAGCGCGCCGCCAAGCCCGCACTAATCGAAGGCCCAACGGGCCGGATCATCACCTACGCCGAATTACAACAGTCCATCCTTGAAGTTGCGGCGGGACTCGCCGCTCGCGGATTCAAAAAAGGCGACGTGTTTGGAATCCTGAGCCCGAACGTTCCTGAATACGCGATCGCCTTTCACGCAGTCGCAATGCTCGGCGGGATCAATACCACGGTCAATCCGCTGTACACAGGTTCTGAGGTGGCGCATCAGCTAAAAGATGCCGGCGCAAAGTTTCTGGTTACAGTTCCACAATGTGCCGGGAAGGCTGCGGAAGCAGCGGACAAAGCAGGCATCGAAGAACTGTTTATCTTCGAACAGCCTGGGGCTGATCTAAACGGTGGGACGCCCTTCTCAAAATTATTTTTAAAGGATGGGGTGCCGCCGGAAGTTAAGATTAACCCGAAGGAAGATCTGGTAGCGTTGCCTTATTCGAGTGGAACTACCGGACTGCCGAAGGGCGTGATGCTGACACATCACAACCTGGTAGCGAACATTTGTCAGATGGTGGGGCTGCGGTATTTCAGCGCCGACGACACACTCGTCTGTCTACTTCCCTTGTTTCATATTTACGGCCTGGTCGTGGTACTGAACATGGGCCTGTACAGTGGCTCTACGATCGTGACTATGCCGCGGTTTGAACTCGAACCGTTTCTCCAGACGCTGCAAAAGTATGACATCACGCTCGCGCATCTGGTGCCGCCGATTGTACTGGCACTGGCAAAACATCCTGTCGTCGACAACTACCCTCTTCCTAAGCTGAAAACAATTTTTTCCGGCGCCGCTCCGTTGGATGAAAGCCTCACTCGTGCCTGCATGGAACGGCTTAGCTGTGACCTGCGGCAGGGTTACGGCCTGACGGAAACGAGTCCCGTTACACACTCGTCGCCGCCTGAGCCGGAGAACGTGAAGTATGGTTCCGTCGGCGTGCCTGCGCCCAGCACCGAGTGCAAAATTATTCACCTGGAAACTGGCGAGGAACTTGGGCCCAACCAGGAAGGCGAAGTCTGCATTCGTGGACCACAGGTGATGAAGGGCTATTTGAATCAGCCTGCGGCCACGGCGGCGACGATCGACGCCGACGGGTGGCTGCATACAGGCGACATCGGATACGCCGACGATGATGGACACTTTTATATCGTCGACCGCGCCAAGGAGTTGATTAAGTACAAAGGTTTCCAGGTGGCGCCGGCTGAATTGGAAGCGCTCCTGTTAACTCATCCTGAGGTTGCGGATGCGGCGGTTATCCCCTGCCCGGATGACGAATGTGGTGAAGTGCCCAAAGCCTTCGTTGTTCTAAAAGGAGAAGCGACCGGCGAGGAGTTGATGAGTTATGTGGCTGACCGCGTAGCTCCGCACAAGAAAATACGCGCCGTCGAGTTCATAGATAAAATTCCCAAGTCGCCGTCCGGAAAGATTCTGCGGCGCGTGTTGGTTCAGGAAGAGCGAGAAAGGAAAAACAATAGATGACTGCTGACGTCATTGCGAAGACCATCAAAGAATATTTCGCAGCACTCAGGGCGATGGATGAAAAGCGATGGGTTAACACGTTCGCGGCTGATGCCGTCAGTTACGACCCGGTTGGAACCCCCGCGATGGAAGGTCACGAGAAGCTGGCCGAGTTTTTTCAGACCATCACCGCAGCCTTCAACGAAGTAGGGTTAACCGAAAACGATGTGTTTATTGCAGACGCTTCCGCGGCAGTGAAATGGACCGGACGCGGCACCAGCCGGGCCGGCAAAGACGTCAAGTTTGAAGGCATTGACGTGTTTGAGTTTAACGAAGCCGGCAAGATTCAAACGCTTCGTGCTTACTGGAACCCCGCCGTAATGGTGGCTCAGCTTTAATACGTGTTCGCGTGATTCGTGGATCGATTTCGGCGTGGAAATAAAACGATCCACGAAATAACACGAAACGATATCAACCAAGCGGCTATCGCGCCGTGAACTCTCCACAATCAAGATGCTATATTAATGACCGCGCGGCTCACATTTCAGATTTCAAAAGGAGAGAGACATGCAAACGTTTCGCATTCTGGTTTTATTCGTTGTCTCGCTCAGCGCGGCAATCTTCTCAGACGTATCCGCCCAGGCCATCGCTCCCGAATCGTCATCAAGTCCTACAGCTAATTGGGAAACACTTCGTCCTGAGAATGAAGAGTTTGCCGTGTTAATGCCAAAGGGATTTTCGACCGAAACTGCCAAAGAGCCCTATCACAAAATGGAGATCAATTCGCGCACCTACCTCTCGCAGGCGCCGAATGGTCCGGTCGTGGCCGTAGTCTCGTTAAGTGGGATCAAATCGAATCCCGCCATGTATACGGAAACGCAGCGCGTTAATTCTTACGTAGATGCATTCAAGAAATTGTTCACTCCAAAGTTAAAGAAAACGGCGCCTCCAAAACTTCACTTCGTCAGGAACAAAACATCAATGGGCCATGTCGGACGCGAGTACAGCATGGCGGTTGGCGATCTCGCCGGGACTGTTCACGCATTCGCGACGCGCCGGCGTTTTTACGCTTTGGTGTTTCTGCATACTAAGAAGGACGAAGCAATGCAGGAGCAATTTCTGAGTTCATTCAAACTTCCGGAACGGATTGAGGCGCCTCAGCCACCGCCACAAACGGCAAACAACCCGCCGCCGCCGTCGGCAGTGGAGCCCGTGTCTGGCACTACACAGAACCCGGCCCAGACTTCCAGCGATGCGGTCAATGCTGAAGGTAAGGCCGACACGCCAGCCGCACCGGGTGCCGCCGGTACCAAACGCCCCATCAATGGAGGCGTCTTAAATGGCAAGGCGATTACGCTACCTAAGCCGGTGTACCCGGCGGGTTCTGATGCTACCGGTGTAGTTACCGTCGAAGTAACCATCGATGAATACGGCAGCGTATCAGCCGCGCGCGCGATTTCGGGTCCGCCGCAGCTTCAGGCCGCAGCGATTGAAGCGGCGCGTCAGGCGCGCTTCTCTCCGACTTTCCTGATGGGTGAACCCGTAAAAGTGCGAGGTGTGATCACGTATAACTTCGCGCGCTGAAGATCTCATACGCGCGAGTTGTGCCCAAAGTAAGTTCACCGGGCATAAATGTGGGTCGAAAAATGCAGAACCGCGAGTGGTAGCTACCGGATGCCAGCTCCAAGTATGGGTTTAATGATTCTGAAGAAGAAGAAAGCTGGGTGTAGCATCCGGTCGCTACCGCTCGCGGTTCTGCACTTCTCGTTCACGGCACAGAACATATCGGTGCATAACCCTTAATAACCGACTTTTTCAAACTTAAGAAATGAATAGGTCTCTTCAGCGCCTTGACGACGTCCATCAAAAACTGCTGGACACCGTCACGCCACTCGATTCAGAACTGTTCATGCAGCGGCCGTCCGATCGCGAATGGAGCGTGGGTGAGATCGTGCAGCATCTTTATCTTGTCGAGGACCGGGTAATCAAAGATTTGAAACGCGCAATTGATTCAGAACCTGGCCGCGTCAGCTTCGTTAAGAAACTAATTCCGACTTACATCGTTTCTTTGCGTGTGAGAAAGTTTCAGTCTCCGAAAGCTGTAAAGCCTGTTGATGTGCCCGCCAAAGACCAGGTATTAACGAACTACAACGTCGCGCGCCAATCGCTGAAAGAGCTTTGTCGTTCGCAAAGCCGGGAGCGTTTTAAGACACTGGTGTTCAATCACCCATTTCTCGGACCGATCGACGGCACCATGACGGTCAGCTTCGTTGGTTACCACGAACTGCGTCACTTAAAACAGATTCGTGAAGTGCTGAAAAAACTTAGTGCTTAAATCCTGGTCCGCGATTTCGTGTTTTTTCGTGTGTTTCGTGGATCGCTCTTATGCAGACTAAAAACGAATCCACGAATTACACGAATAGCACGAAAGTATTTAAGTTAGCGCTTGACCACGTTGTCTCTCCGTTCTATCTTCGCTCGATTTCAACGCATACCCGTTCAAGGAACAAACATTTGTCAACAACCTTAGCGACCAGCCCTGCCTGGGCCATTTCTGATTATCTGGAAGTTTCCGGCGAACACCTTGCCATCAATGGAGTGGACGCCCTAAAGCTGATCCGTGAGTTTGAATCCCCTCTCTTTGTTTTTTCTGCGCCACGGATCAAACGCAACATCGAACGACTGAAGAACGCGGGCGAGTCCGTGCAACATCCGATTCGTTTCTTTTATGCGTCGAAGGCGAACTCGAACATGGCTGTTTTGAAAACCGTGCTCGATTCGGGCATCGATGTGGAAGTGAACAGCGGCGGTGAACTGTTCAAAGCCTTGCGCGTTGGATTTGCGCCCGATCAAATTATTTTCAACGGCACGAGCAAGAGTGACGGCGAACTGGACGACGCCGTGCGCGCCGGCATTTACGCCATTAACGTTGATTCGATCTACGAAATTGGTTTGGTTGAACAAGCAGTAAAACGCGTAGCTGCGGCTGACGGCACCGCTGTTAAGCCGGCGCGTGTTGCTTTGCGTCTGGTCCCCGAAATCGGAACTCGTTCACACCTTGGCTTGCAGACCGCGCTACTAACTTCGAAGTTTGGCATTTCGTCGTCGGAAGTTTTGGATGCGTTTCGCCGTGGTCTCAGGAACCCTGATCTTATCCACGTTTGCGGAATTCACATTCACGTAGGTTCCCAGACGCCTGACGTTGAGCCTTTCGCCGAAGCCTTCCGCAGCATGTGGGAACACCTGGTCACCATTCATCGCGAAACTGGTCACCGTTTGGAACACATCAATCTCGGCGGCGGTATTCCGGTTAACTACCTGCGCGATCGCTCGCAAGCTGATCAACTTCCCGAACATGAACGGGACATGCTGGGCGCGGATCTAGAACCCTCGGTGGTTTTGGCGGAAGCATTGCGAGTGGCGCGCGACTCTGCGCGCGCTGCGCAAGCTGAACATTTGCTGCAGCAAACGACAATTCTGCTGGAGCCGGGCAGGAGTGTGATAGCCGATGCAGGGTTGGTCCTTACCACCGTGCTGAACATGAAGCAGCGGCCTGAGACTGGCGACGTCTGGCTGTTAACCGATGCCGGTTACAACATCATGCTCTCGATGAACAATTACAAGTGGTACTACCACACGATCTCCGCCAGCCGCGCAGGCCAGCCTCACGATACGGACTACAAAGTTGCCGGACCGCTTTGCGATTCAGGTGATGTGTATTTCGACATTGAGCGTTGTGGGCGGTTACCGGATTATCGAAAGCTCCCGGCAAATGTGCAGCCGGGCGAAGTGCTGGCCTTGTTGAATTCCGGCGCGTATTCGCTGGCCCAAATGTTTCACTACAACGGCCGACCGCTGCCCGCCGCGGTCATGGTCAAGGATGACGGAGGCGCCGTTCTTATCCGTCGAAGAGACACATACGACGATCTGCTAACCAACGATATCTGGTGACTAAGCTCTCAATACATTTCGTGTGATTCGTGTATTCCGTGGACTGCTTTTAAAACGATCCACGAAATGCACGAATCACACGAACAAAGCGAAAAGTCTTAGAAAACTATGCCTATTAACCATCAACTGGTCCGCGGTTTGGGGCCGATCGCCGCTATCTCCATCAACGTCGGTAACATCATCGGTACAGGCATCTTCCTCAAAGCCCGTGTGATGACATGCAATGTGGGTACGCCCTGGCGCGTCATTGCCGCGTGGGTAGCGGCCGGATTGCTCGCCCTCGCCGGCGCGCTCACGTACGCCGAGCTGACCGCGTGTCGTCCACATGCAGGCGCTGAGTACGTGATCACTAAAGACGCGTACGGTCGCGTCTGGGGATTCCTCAACGGGTGGTCACAGTTTCTGATCTCGCGCACGGCCTCAGCCGCAGCCCTGGCGGTTGGATTCGCAATCTTCATGAACGAGCTGATGGGTGGCAGCCTGAGGTCCGAGCCTTATGCCACGTTTACCATGCCACTCATGGGGCACGAGGTCGAACTCGGCAGTCTTACCGTAATCGCGCTGATTACGCTGGCTGTTACTACTTTGATCAATTGCGCTGCCGTTAGCGTAAGTGGGCATGTAGCTTCAGTCATCACCTTTCTAAAAGTTGGCCTCGTGCTGGCAGTCGGCGTTCTTGCTTTCTTCTATCAGGACGGAAGCTTTTCACACTTCGGGATGGCCAGTGCCGCTCCTTGTGAGGGCGAGGTCACTACTGGCAATGCCGGATTCTTTCTTGCCTTCAGCGCCGCGATGGTGGGCGCGCTCTGGGCCTACGATGGTTGGAATAACGTGTCTTACATGGCCGGCGAAGTAAAAGACCCGCAACGCAATCTCCCGCTCGCGTTGATCGCAAGCATGTTTATCATCATCGTGCTCTACGTAATTGTTAACGTCAGCTATTACTACGTGATGACACCGACGGACGTTGCCAGTGTGGACGCAAACGCGTCGTCCGTCGCAGCCGAATCGATCCGCCGCGTGCTGGGACCTCTGGCGGTTACATTGATGGCGGCGGTCATGATGCTTTCTTCGTGGGGTTCCTTACAAAGCTCGATCCTGGGCACCGCGCGTATCCCGTATGCGATGGCTCGCGACGGCGTTTTCTTTGAAGGTCTGGCTCGTGTGTCGAAGAACACGCGCGTACCCGTAATTTCATTGATAGTGCAGGGCGTTTGGGCAGGGGTGCTGACGCTGTCTGGTTCATTTGACCAATTAACAGACCTGGCGATCTTTGCGTTCTGGCTCTTCTACGGTTTGGTGGCGGCGGCGGTGTTTGTCTTTCGCTGGCGAGAACCTAATGCAGAGCGGCCGTATCGAACCTGGGGTTATCCGGTGGTGCCGGCGCTGTTCGTCCTAACGACGGTCTATTTAATTGGAACTACGATTTATAACTACCCTGCGCGGTCGCTGGCCGGCTTAATCATCATTGCGCTGGGGCTGCCGGTGTATTTCTATTTCTCTTCCAAGAACCGGGCAGGACTAGCGCCTGACGAGAAACCACCCGCACCGCCGATGGTTTAACGGCTACCGGTTCCGAACCGATAGCGGAAACGTTCAGAGTACAACCTTCAGGTTGCTCCACCGCAACAGCAGCAACCTGAAGGTTGTACTCTGAACGTCTCCGCTTTCTTTACTTCCTGATCGTCTCAAACAGCGGGGTGGGCAAGCGTTCGCTGGTGCTCATCAAGGCCTTCCCATCAAGACGGTAGCTGATAGTCTCACCGTGCTTCCGGTTCCCGATATCGACGACCGTCGGCGGTCCATTCCAAATGCTGTCGAATGGGGAACCCGGATCCTTCAAAACAAACTCGTATCCATTGAAGTAGTCACACAGCGCTAACCTAAGTCCATCAGGTGAGATGTCGCCGCCGGTGATTATGCCCCCTGCGAGCCCCGGGATTTCAACTTCACCAACTCGCGTAAGCGTGACTACCTCTCGTGTGTCAGAAGGCATGTCGGCAGCGTACACGGTCGCATTAACTAAAGGCACCTTAGTAACGACGTAAATCCGTCCCGTAGTCGGATGAATCAGCAGCGCTTCTGAATCGTGTTTTCCATCAGGATACCGTAAGCGAATCTTTTCGGCTGCTTCAGTTACAGCGGGCTTCGCTTCCGTTGAACCTGTGTCGACAGCCGGAACGACGGGCTCAGGGATACGCCAGAGGTGGATTTCGGAGCGGGTGCCGTCGTTGTCGCCGATATCACCAATGTACAGATAGCTAACGTTGGGTTTAGGTCCGGGGCCGGGGGCCATATCTTCCCAGTCATCAGAGATGGCACCAGTCACGCGCCAGACGCCGCGGCGACGCCCCTGGCTATCGAATGCATAGATTACCGGGCCATTGCCCGAGTCGTTATGTGTCCAATAATTTCCCGGCGACGTTCGTGACGCTACTAATCCGCTGCTCTCACTGATCGCTTTGTCTTCCAGATCACCCAATTTCACTGGTGGTCCATAAACGTCGCTTGAAGGCGCCGGGGCTTTCTGCTTCTGCGGCTGACGCTTCTGCTTCTGCTTCTGCTCGTTCGAACGCGCCCGCGCATCCTGTGAAATCGAAACCTGTTGGCAGGCGCCGGTCGCCATTATCAACAACAACACAGACAGTAAATACAAACGTGAAATAACCATGGTTCGATTAAGCTGTTTTGTACTTGGTGTAAATAAGAACATCGTGTGTTCGAAAGTAGAATTCCGTTTCGTGTGTTTCGTGTATTTCGTGGATCGCTTTCGGCGAAAGAACTACGATCCACGAATAACACGAAACAACGAAAAATGCTGAACGCCACCGGGGAGAGCTAACATCCGGTCGCTACCGCTCCCTGTTCTGCACTGTCAGCGCTTCTCGCGCGACTTCCTTATCATCAAAATGAAAAACTTCCCGGCCCAAAATCTGGTAATCCTCGTGACCTTTGCCGGCAATTAAAACCAGATCACTCGTCCGTGCCCCGGCGATGGCCCGGTGAATTGCTTCGCGCCGGTCGGCAATCTTTTCGTAAGGTTTCCCGGTTTGTTTGATACCCGCCTCGGCGTCCGCGAGTATTTGCGCCGGGTCTTCCGTCCTCGGATTATCGGAAGTCAGTATCACGACGTCGCTCAAGCTGCCGGCAGCCTCGCCCATTGGTGCGCGTTTCGATCGATCGCGATCGCCACCACATCCAAACACCGTGATGATCTTACCTTTCGTCACCTCGCGGGCAGTTCTCAATACATTCAATAACGCGTCGTCGCTATGAGCGTAGTCAACTACGACTGCGAAGTCGCCGTCATGTGGAACGCGCTCGAAACGACCGGGCGCGCCCGTGCATTTCTCGAGCGCGCGCGTGATTACATCCAGACCGTAGTTCAACGCCAACCCGCTCGCTACTGCTGCGAGCGTGTTGTAGATGTGCGGCGGTCCGACAAGCGGAGAATGGAAATCACGCGTTCCTGCCGGAGTCGCCAATGTGAACTGCATACCGTCCAGCGAAAACTGTGGATTGCGCGCCATCACTTCCGCATCCGAATTCACTGCATAACGAACAACCTTCAATCCTTCGTTCTCCAGACGATCGGCCAACTCGACGCCATACGGATCGTCAATGTTGATGACCGAAGTGCGCGGCCTGGAACCCAAACGACCGTCAAACAGACGCTGTTTCGCGTACCAGTAGTTCTCCATCGTCTTGTGATAATCGAGATGATCGCGCGTCAGATTGCTGAACACTGCGACGGCGTAATCCAGTGAATCGCAACGATGAAAATCCATCGCCTGCGACGAACACTCCATTACCGCCGTTTTGCAACCGGCGTCCACCGCCTGTCGCAACATGCGCTGCATGTCAGTCGCTTCTGGCGTGGTGCGTTCTGCTTTACGGCGTTCGGCGCCGAGTCGGTATTCAACGGTGCCGGTCATCGCCACGGGTTCACCCGCCGCTTCAGGAATACTGGCGATTAAATATGCGGTAGTAGTTTTTCCGTTTGTGCCGGTAATTCCCACCAGCTGCAGCTCGCGCGACGGATGATGGTGGACTTCAGCCGCAGCCAGTGCCATCGCACGCCGCACGTTTGGCACCTGAATCCACGGTATGGAAGCTTGCGGTTCTGCTTCAGAAAGGACGCCAACTGCGCCCTGTTCGACGACCTGCGGAACGAACTTATGCGCATCAAACAGCTCACCGCGGACTGCGACAAAAAGAGTTCCGTCAGTAGCGCGACGTGAATCGTGGCTAACATCCGTAACCGTAGCGTTCGACCCGCCGGTTAATTTGCCGTCAATAATTTCAGCAATTCGATTGAGCGTTACTTGTTGTTTGGTCACAGGATCGAATTCTACTGAGACTGTTGTCTAATGTCACATCGACCGCCAGTTCGTGTATTTCGTGGATCGTATTTTCTTTTGTGGACATCATCGAGTTGAAAAGATTACGCTGCGTTGCTCTATGCAAACCCGATTCATGGTGAATTAATGCTGATTAGGATTTCACTTTCGGTGACTATCGCCGGCATGCTTCTCTTCTCATCTCTTCCCAACGCCGCCACTCAACAAGCTGAATACGATCTGTTGATTCAAAACGGCACCGTGGTCGACGGGTCGGGTCGCGCTGGCTTTCGCGCAGACCTTGCTATCAAAGGCGATCGCATTGAGCGAATGGGAAAGTTGACCGGCGCAACCGCCAAACGCGTCATCGACGCCACGGGGAAAGTTGTGGCGCCAGGTTTCATTGATCTGCTGGGACAATCGGAAAGCTTCTTGTTGATAGACCCGAGAGCAATGAGCAAGGTCATGCAGGGCGTGACGACTGAAGTTACGGGAGAAGGCGAATCAATCGCACCTGTCAACGAGCGATTAATCAAAGAGCAGGAAGATTTCAATCGCCGCTACAACCTGACAATCGACTGGCGCACGTTGGAGGAATATTTCATGCGCCTCGAGCGGCAAGGCTCCGGGGTAAACTTCGCGACTTTTGTCGGCGCCAGTCAGGTGCGCGCATATGTAATCAGTTTCGAAAACCGCGCCGCAACACCTGCCGAACTCGAACAGATGAAAGAGTTGGTAGCGTCGGCAATGCGCGATGGAGCATTGGGCCTGTCGACATCGTTGCAGTACGTACCGGCTCGTTTCGCACAAACCGACGAGTTGGTGGAACTGGCAAAAGTTGCTCGCCAGCATGGGGGCATCTACGCCACACACCAGCGCAGTGAAGCTAACGCCTTAGACTCGTCGATGGAAGAAGTGTTTGAGATCGCGCGCCGGGCGCAAATCCCCGTTGAGATTTGGCACCTGAAAACTGCGTACAAGAAAAACTGGGGCCGCATGCCCGAAGTGCTCGGAAAGATTCGACGCGCACGTGCGCAAGGACTGGACATCACAGCAGATATTTATCCGTACATCGCCGGAAGTACTTCACTAACCGCCTCTCTGCCGCCGTGGATACTTGAAGGGGGCACGGAAAAGATGTTGGAGCGGATGCGCGACATGCGCATTCGGCAACACCTGAAAAAAGAGATCATGGCCGACTCAAAAGAGTGGGAGAACATTTACCTGGGGAGCGGCGGCGCTGAGGGTGTATTGATAGGATCTGTCGGCAACCAGAAATTTGAAGCGTTACAGGGCAAGCGCCTCTCGCAGATCGCGCGGGAGCAAGCGAAGGACCCACTGGATGCCATGTTCGATTTAATCGTGGCCGACAACGGGCAAACCGGCGCTATCTATTTCATGATGAGCGAAGCGGACATGAGGGCGGCCATGCGCGCGCCGTTCGTAAGTTTCTGTACCGACAGCGGCGCTCGCGCCACTGATGGACCACTGTCTGCGGCGAAGTCTCACCCGCGTGGCTGGGGAAGTTATCCAAGAATTTTGGGACGCTATGTGCGAGAAGAAAAAATTCTGACTCTCCCGCAGGCGATACATAAGATGACGGGCGCACCCGCAAAGCGTGTCGGCTTGCGCGAACGTGGGTTGTTGCAACAGGGCTACTTCGCGGACATTACGATTTTCGATCCTCAGCGTGTAATCGATAAAGCAACCTTTGAAATGCCGAACCAGTATGCGGAAGGCATCTCTTACGTGATCACAAACGGGCAGATCAGTGTTGATAATGGCAAGAGAACGACGGCGCTGGCAGGCCGTGTCTTAAGAGGTCCGGGATATAAGAAGTAGCTTGCGCCTGCGGCTTGCCGCGTCCGGTGCGGTAAGGCTGGGCCTTACCGTTAACTTCGTTTGAGATTTTTGAGGCTTTGCCTCCGCCGCAAGAGGCGTAGCCTCCAGAACCTAAATCAAGCGCTCCGGAAAGGCAGAGCCTTTTCCGCACCGGGGGCGGCAAGCCGCAAAGAACTCGTTCACACGTTGATGAATTGGACATTGGACATTGGACTTCTTAACGCGGTGATGGAGACGGCGATGGTTGCGGTCGTGGTCCAAGGCCGAATTCTTCCGGATCCGGCAAAATAGAAGTAGAGTTATAAGCACGAACCGCTTCCTCGAGTGATTTGCTCTTCGTCAGCCACGCCAGGATCGCGCGGTCGTATCGCGCCAGCACGCTATCCAACCAGTAAGGCCGATTCTCCGCCAACCACATGCGACGATATCCGTCTTTCAAAACGGTCAGCTCTTCAGCCATCTCGCGCAACCAGTTGTAAATGTTTCCCCAGTAGTTGCGCAGACGTCCCACCTTGCGTCGATCTCCGAGGTTTAAATACGCCTCCCAATACTCCGTGTTGAACTTCTCCATCACCTGCATTCTGCGTCCAAGATGATCGAAGCGTTGGGCCGCAAAGCGCATCACCGGGACCATCGACCGGTTGCGACGCGCCTTCGCTTCATTTCTCAACAACAACTCGTCTGCTTCTTCAACTGACTTACGCATTTCCTGAAGTTGAGTTTTGAGCGTACGTGCCTGGCGTTGGAAGCCTGCATTAAACGGATCGCGCCAGAAGAACTCGTCGCTTTGATTGATACCTAACAAGCCATTCACTTTCCCAAGCGCTTCAATCGCATCCGTGAATTCGCCACCTTCGTTTCGGAAAAACGCCCAATCGAAGTTGTCATTGAACTCCTGCGCGTT
>DATEPF010000124.1:0-6493 GCA_035273325.1 Pyrinomonadaceae bacterium
TACTGGGACCGCGGGCGTCCCCGCCCGCACTGAGCGAAGCGAAAACCCTTTACAATATCTAAACACTTCAAAGAAGGCCTCACGTCTTTACGATAAGGGCGTGCATCCAAACTACAAATGTTGTGTTCCTTGGAAGCAAGGTTCGCTTCGCTTAGTGCGGGCGGGGACGCCCGCGGCCCCAGTAAACGCGTGGCCTCACTTCGGCAATGAAAGCGGTGGAACGCGCAGCCGCATCAGCAGACTTTAGCGAGTTCCAAATCCTCTTCGGGCTTAGCGGCAAACGCCTCTCGTATGGTCGTCTTCGGCGGAGGTTGCGGCCATAGGGTTAATCGTCGCCCAAGCGGATGGGCCAACACGCGTGAACGGAAATACTTTTCGTGTTCCCATTCCACTTCTGCCATTGTCAACAAACAATCAGTCAAATCATCGCAACCGCATTCGCGCGCTAATCTCGCTGCAGTTTCATACTCGCGAACATTGCTGCTTTCTAATCGTCCGGCGCCGTACATCGGCGCCAGCCAACCGCTGAGGTGACAAAGCACACTCAGTGTTCGGCCAATAATTGTCGCGCGGATTTCGCGAGACCGGCTCGGCCTCGCACCCAGACTTATCAACATTTCACCAACCAGTTTGCGATGGTGAAGTTCTTCTCGTTCGATCTCCGCTATTCGGGAACGCTCGTCGGCGTCGGTAACAGACCGCCAATGACCGTGGTATGCGTGGGCAGCAGCTAACTCGCCGGAATAAGCCAACTGTAAAAGCGCGACAAACCGTTGTTTACTATTTTCGTTCTCCATTTACACAGTTTTAGTCAACTAAGATCCTGCTATTAAGATCCGATCCCCACCTTGGTCACTTCCATTCCTTGGGAAACAAGGCGCCTGCTTTTGCCGGATCCAGATTGATTCCCGCGAGATTAGCAGCATGAGAGAGCACCGGATCACGCTGGGCTGCCAGGTCCGCTCCGGACGGGATCATCAACTCGTCTGGAACAACTCCAACTCTTTCCAGACTCTTTCCGTCGGTCATAATCAAATCGCCAATTGTGATGCTGTTACCGAAGTATAAGATCGCACCTACCCCACTTTGATGTTCGTAGACTTTTGACTGAACCGGCGGTCCGGTCGCCGATGACCTTGCCGCGTTTTTCTATCTGAACTAATCGTGCAAAAAGCTCTGATGCGGAGCCTGAATCACTATCGACGAGCACGATAAGATCGCCTTTGAAACCGCTCGCGCCGCGGGTTTTCGCAATTACTGGCTTCATTTCTTTGCGGCCTTTAAGGTCTGCGATTTTGACGTCCGCTTCGAAAAAGTAACCGGCGAGCCGCGCCAGCGTGTCAACGTAACCGCCGCCATTTCCTCTCAAGTCAAGGATCATGAATTTGAAGTTTTTCGCTCTGCCCATTATGTCGCTGACATGAGCTTCGGAAACCACGAAGGATGGCATCTTCCAAATAAAAAGTTCCTTGCCTACTTCGTACAACCGGTCAGGTTCCTGATCACGGCCTTCTCGAAGATACCGGTGGAAGATTCTCGACCAGTCTGTGACAAGTGCGCTCCGCTCTATTTTGGCCAGAGCGTCGATCTCTTTCGAATCCGAGGCCCCCGGGTGTTTCACCACGAGACGAATACTTCGAGCAGGCATTAATGCGTAGTACCGATAATACATTTTCCACATGTTCTCCCGGTTAGGCCGGAAGCCATCGACGGAAAGAATTTCGTCACCGGCTTTCAGGCCTCTCGCGTCTGCATCGCTTCCTGGTTTCACGGCTGACACGTAGGCATTGTCGCCAATTATCTGCATCTCCCAGCCATATTGGACCCGTGCAGCGCGGCTTGGAGGAATGAAGAAAGTGTGTGAGTCGTTAAAATCGAGAAGCGCTTGAGCAACTGCGATAACAAGTTGATCGCGCGTCGTAGCCTGCTTCAACTTTTCTTGTGCTTCTTTGAATTTGGTTTCAAGGTCTAGGCCGTGGAATGATGGGTCGTAGTAATACTTCTTCAAGTCATCTTTGGCTGCACGCAGCATGGATTCAGCGTTATCGCGATCATGAAGTGCTAAACCTTGCCCTCGCGCAGAATTAAGCGTGCCAATAGTAAGCGTGGCAAAAATGACGACCAACGCGTACGCACAGCGTTGTATGTTTAAGAGTAAATCTTTCATGGGGGCCTCAGGATTTAGATATTTTGTACTTCGGCGGGAGCCGACCTTAACATATCTAAAGGCCGCATCACTAACGCGGCCAATTGCATCAAAGACCGACGGAATTAGCGTGATCGCAGTTTCTTGACACCATCTCTCCACGACGGATACACTCGCCGTCTTTCAAATCCAGGCAATATTAACTAACAAAACTGTGCGGTGAATGGGACGAAACTCTGCCTATTCATCGCCTCGAAAGGATCGAAAAAGAAATGGGTGCGCGAAAGAAGATCACGGTTGTGGGCGCCGGTAACGTCGGCGCAACTGCGGCACATTGGTTGGCCGCAAAAGAATTGGGCGACGTTGTCCTGGTGGATATTGTTGAAGGCGTGCCGCAGGGTAAAGCACTGGACCTCGCTGAGGCGGCGCCAATTGAAGGCTTCGACGTTCGGCTCGTCGGCTCGAACAGCTACGACGGTACTGAAGATTCCGATGTCGTGATTATCACAGCCGGTCTACCGCGAAAACCCGGCATGAGCCGCGACGACTTGCTGAAGACCAACGCTGACATCGTTTCAAAGGTCGTTGACGAAGTCGTTAAGCGTTCACCCAACTCGATACTGATCATTGTGTCGAACCCTTTGGACGCGATGTGCCAGGTGGCGTTGCGTCGTTCAGGGTTCCCGAAGCATCGAGTGATCGGGATGGCCGGCGTGCTTGACTCGGCACGTATGCGTTGCTTTCTCGCCGAGGCCCTGGATGTTTCGGTGGAGAACGTGACAGCGTTCGTTCTTGGAGGCCATGGCGACACCATGGTGCCGTTACCACGTTTCTCGACCTGCGCCGGTATACCGATCACAGAACTACTGCCTAAAGACAAAATTGATGCGATCGTAAAACGCACAGCCAACGGCGGTGCGGAGATCGTTGCGTTGCTGAAGACTGGTTCAGCTTATTACGCGCCCTCGGCGGCGGCCGTCGAGATGACGGAGTCTATTCTGAAAGACAAGAAGAAAATTCTTCCGTGTGCGGCTTATCTTGAAGGCGAGTATGGCGTAAATGGCCTTTATGTTGGCGTGCCCTGCAAGCTTGGGGCGCGTGGGTTGGAACAGATCATCGAGATTAACCTGACGTCAGAGGAACGGATTGCCTTACAGAAGAGCGCCGCCGCAGTTCAGGAACTCGTCAACGTACTGGGCGTCTAGAAAACATTTATCCGCAGATTACACAGATTACGCAGATTATGAACTGAATAAATCAGGTAAGTAACCGAACTTGCTACGTTCCTGCTTCAATTCATAATCTGCGTAATCCGTGTAATCTGCGGATAAGCTTTTCTACTGCTACTTCTTCAGCCAGCCAAGCAATCCAAACTTAACCGTCTCACGGTTTTCTTCGTAGATAGCACGCGTTAGCGGAATACCCATCGGACAAACCTTTACGCAGTTTTGCGCGTTACCACAGTTGGTGATTCCATCTTCACCCATGAGTCCCGGCAAGCGATCTTCTTTGGTCATCGCGCCGGTCGGATGCATGTTGAATAGACGGACTTGCGCGATCGCCTGCGGCCCGATGTATTGGTCGTCCTCATACTGCGGGCAAGCTTCCAAACAACAACCACACGTCATGCAACGCGAGTAGGCATAACGCTCCTGCACGTCGTCCTGGTCCATGCGAGGCCCAGGCCCCATGTCGTGGGTACCATCAAGCTCAATCCACGCGTGTACCCGTTTCAAATGATCAAACATCTGCGTGCGATCAACGATCAAGTCCCGCACATTCGGAAACTTGCGCATCGGTTCCAGCTTGATTGGCTGTTCCAGGTTGTCGACCAACGCCGAACACGATTGGCGGACGCGGCCATTAATCACCATCGTGCAGATGCCGCACACTTGCTCTAAACAATTCATCTGCCAAACGGGCGGCGTAGTCGGTTTACCCTCCCTGGTGACGGGATTTTTTTGAATTTCCATCAAACAAGAAATTACATTGAGGTTCGGCCGGTACGGAATCTCAAACTGTTCCCAGTGTTGCGCGGCATCCGGATTTTCACGGCGGAGGATGTGAATCTCCACCATGCCCGACGGAGCGCGCCTGGTTTTCCCCTGGGTACCTGTGTTTGGTTGTGCTGACATAACTCGAACCCGCTACTGTCCCGTTTGATGTTCCGCAGGCGCCACCGGCCGTGGTGCTACCGGATCCGTTTTTCGTTCCTGCTTGGCCTTGCTGTAATCTCGTTTTCGGGGAGGTATCAATGAGACGTCCACCGAATCGTAGGAGATAACAGGACCCTCGCCAGAATATTCCGCAATCGTAGTTTTCAGAAAATTGTCGTCATCGCGATCCGGAAATTCCGGTTTGTAATGCGCGCCGCGCGATTCATTTCGATTCAGCGCTCCAATCGTGATTACACGAGCCAACTCCAACATGTTGTCGAGGTGACGAGCGTGGGGCAGCGCCATGGTAGCCCACAGATTCGAATCATTAATGGAGATTCGTTTGTATCGATCCATCAACTCCAACAACTTCTCATCAGTGGCTTTGAGCCGGTCGTTGTAACGAATGACCGTGACGTTGTCGGTCATCCATTTGCCCATCTCCTGATGGATTATGTACTGGTTTTCAGAACCGCTCTGCCTGATCAGCGCGTCGTTGATCTCCTGTTGCTTTTTCAGTTCCTGGTCGTAAACACGTGAACCATCGGCGCCATTACGTTCAACGTTCGTCGCGTACTCAATTGCTGCCGGAGCTGCCATGAAGCCGCCGAAGACGCAACTGACGAGTGAATTCGCGCCTAAACGGTTCGCGCCGTGGATCGAGTAGTCACATTCGCCGGCCGCTAGTAGGCCAGGAATGTTGGTTCGCTGATCGTAATCAACCCAGAGGCCACCCATCGAATAGTGGACACCTGGGAAAATCCGCATCGGTACGTGACGCGGATCGTCGCCCACAAACATTTCATAAATTTCGAGAATCGCGCCGAGTTTCCGATTGAGCGTCTCGGCAGGAATGTGCGTCAGGTCTAGATACACCTGATTCTCGCCGCCGGTTCCAAACCCTTCCAGGCAAATCTGAAATATTTCGCGCGTGGCGATGTCTCGCGGCACCAGGTTCCCGTATGCCGGATATTTCTCCTCGAGGAAATACCAGCGTTCGTTTTCGGGAATCTGTGATGGACCACGCGTGTCGCCCTTCTTGCGCGGCACCCAAACGCGGCCACCTTCGCCGCGGGCAGATTCCGACATCAAACGAAGCTTGTCTTCCCCGGGAATCGACGTGGGATGTACCTGGATAAACTCGCCATTCGCGTATTTCGCACCCTGTTGATAGCACGCGGCGACTGCGCTGCCGGTGCAAACCATCGAGTTAGTGGATTTTCCAAAGACTAAACCTGGCCCACCGGAAGCGATGATCACTGCGTCTGCCGGAAACGCTTTGAGCTCGAGTGTTTGCAGGTTCATCGCGATCAGACCGCGGCAGACCTGCGCCTCGTCCAGTACGAGGGAAAGCATTTCCCAGTGCTCAAACTTCCTAACCTCGCCTGACGACTCAAAACGCCGAACTTGTTCGTCAAGCGCGTAAAGTAATTGTTGACCGGTTGAAGCACCGGCAAATGCCGTGCGGTGATGTTTGGTGCCGCCAAACCGGCGGAAGTCGAGAAAGCCTTCCTTCGTGCGCGAGAAGGGAACGCCCATGCGATCGAAAAGAAAAATGATCGACGGCGCCATTTCGCACATCGCCTTCACCGGCGGTTGATTGGCGAGAAAGTCGCCGCCATACACAGTGTCATCGAAGTGTTCAAACGGTGAATCGCCTTCGCCTTTGGTGTTCACGGCGCCGTTGATACCGCCTTGCGCACAAACCGAGTGCGAACGTTTCACGGGCACGACGGAAAACAGATCGACCGCTACGCCTTTTTCGGCAATTCGCATTGCAGCAGCCAGACCGGCAAGTCCGCCGCCCACAATTGCTATCCTTGTGCCGTTAGTTGCCATGCGCTAAAGAATGCCTCCCAGCAATCCACCCGGCCGGATGAAAGCCACCGCTGCGTTGATTCCCACTAGCAATAAAACTACACCAAACCCAAGACACGCATAACCGGCGATACGTTGCGCGCGTTCGCCAATCGTGATGCCCCAATCGACCAGGAATAACCAGATACCGTTTGCCAGGTGCCATACCGTTGCCGTGATTCCAATCATGTAGATGATGAAAATCGGGACCATGCGAAACTCGCGCGAAACGATATCAAACGCCAGGTCAGGCCGGTGCGCCACCGACACCTCGTTCAGTCCCGGAATCATTCCAAATCGGAAATTCAGCACGTGAAAGGTGATGAAGAAAAAG
>DATEPF010000125.1:0-9777 GCA_035273325.1 Pyrinomonadaceae bacterium
CAACGATGATAGGAACGCACCAACTCCGGTCGTGTCCGGCGAAGGTGTCGATCCAGAAACCACAGGGCGATGAGCGGATGCAAGTAAACGATCGCCAGGCTAAAGAATTGCGGCGCCAGCCAGTTTATTGAGATAAAAGCACACGCCAGCGGTATGGCCCAGGACCAATCCCGCCGTAACTTCTGTTTCCCGCGCATCCAGACCAGCGTGCCTACCCATAAGATCAAAAGCGAGTTCCAGATGGCGAGTATGCTCGACCAATCCCAACCGCGCGTCACCGCGGCGTTATACAGAAACGGAAGCGACATGAAACTGATGGTGAGTAAAAAGATGCCGCTGAACGCAGTCAGGAAAAAACTGCGCGACTTGCCGAAGCGCGCCGGAAGTCGGGTCATGAAGTAACGGAGTTCAAACCAATTGTGAGGTCCGGCGAAAAGGAAGACGGTGACAATCGAGACCTGAAGCGGTAGCCAGCTTGCAAGTACCGCAGACACCAACCCACACAGCAACAACGTCCCGACGAACAGCCGGTTATTGATTTGTACTCGTTGTTGCCGGCGCGCACGCCATGCAACTAACTCGACATCAGCGGTTCGTTCCATGCTAGTCGTCTGTAGTTCTGGCTGCGTCTCTGGTCGGCACAATCAGTTTCATGCCGTGGCCTTCCGGAACGATCTCGACATCGATTGGGCCACCGGTGGATTTGCTGGCGTTCAAGTTTTTCGTCAGGTTGCGCCAGAGATACGACGGTGGTGGTCCCGCATTACCCTGCGCAATGATGGCGAACATGCTGAGCGTGGCACATACAACCAACACCGCAGCGATGGCTTTGTGGCTCTTCGACTTCACCGACGAACGCGCGAGCCATACTCCGCCGAACGAGATTGACAGACATAGAAATAAGCCGGCGACGATGGTGTTTGGTGAACTTCGAGTAATGCTCTGACCAAATGATCCTGCGGTTGACCCTTCGTTCATCGCTTCCTGGAGTTGCTTCAGAGTGGCCTCAGAAATTTGTAATCGTGCGTTATATGTTTTGGAGTCCGGCACGATTTCAAGTCCGGTGGTGAGCAAGTGTTTGCTGGGCCGCGGCTCAGTTGGTTTCGGCTCGGGTCGGGCAATGTCAGCGCGAGCGAGCATGCAGGTGCACATGACAAAAAGCGCCAGGGACATCAGGGTAGTAGTTATTTTCATCGTTAAATCTCCTCTGCCGGAAGGGTAAGTCGGTTTTGGCGTCGCATAATACGGACTGCGAGTAGCCTTAACAAGACCTCAGTTATTTCGTGTTACCTCGTGTGTTTCGTTCAATTCGTGGATCGTTCTTTTGTGCCTAAAAAAACTATCCACGAATTCCACGAAATACACGAATAACACCAACGTGTTGAACTCGACTTTCAGGCCAGGCCGCGACTTCTGGAAATGCCTCATCGGCAACCGCGGTGTTACAATTAATCAAACTTAACCGAGGTAGCCAATTGTCCCGCGAGCTCCGAGTCATCAGTAACAATCCAAAGGTCCGTCAGCCAAAGCCGGAATGGTTGAAGATCCGCCTGGGCGATCCGTCCAACCAGAACCATGTGCTGAAGCTCATCGAAGGACTTAACCTGCACACCGTTTGTCAGGAAGCGCGTTGTCCAAACATTTTCGAGTGCTGGTCTGATCGAACTGCGACCTTCATGCTTGGCGGCGATATCTGCACACGGCATTGTGGCTTTTGCGCCGTCGGTAAAGGTCAACCTGGTTCACTGGATGCCGAGGAACCACGACACGTTGCCGAAGCGGTCCGTCAACTTAACCTGGCCCATACTGTGATTACTTCAGTCAATCGCGATGATCTGTCAGACGGCGGCGCCGGGCACTGGGCCGAAACGGTCCGGCAAGTACGCGCGCTCAATCCGGAGTGTCGCATCGAAGTACTGATCCCCGACTTTAATGGCGACGAAGATGCGCTCAATACTGTTCTTGATGCGCAGCCGGACGTGCTCAATCACAACACGGAAACGATCGCGCGTCTCTATCGCCGTGTCCGGCCGGATGCAATCTACGACCAGTCGTTGACATTGCTGCGGCGGGCTGCCGACCGGAGGGACCGTGAAGGACGCGGCATGTTGACGAAGAGCGGGATCATGGTTGGACTTGGGGAAACGTTTGATGAAGTGGTTGAGCTGATGAAAGACTTGCGCGCGTCATCGTGCGACATTATGACGATCGGACAATATCTACAACCTCATGCGCGCCGGCTGCCTGTCGAACGTTATGTAACCCCCGAAGAATTTTCGCGGTGGCGTGAAATAGGAATGCAGATGGGATTCCGCCATGTCGAATCAAGTCCATTAACGCGTTCTTCGTATCACGCGAGGCAGCAGGCCGGTGGACCGGTGTCCGAAGCAAGTCCGACATTGCCGAACTGAGGTTTGCCGTAGCCTGCACTGAGGTTGTTACAGCCCGCAACCAGTGGCCTCATTCTTGCCCGTACAATTCAAAATCGTTATCTATCCACTAGATGACAAATCACTCAACAGTCCGGCTCTGGATCTCCGTCTCGTGCATCGTGCTGCTGTTTGCCGGTTGCACCAGAACTAAGCCAACCAGAAAACCAGTCTCGATGGGCTCGCTGCCACCCGTAATCCTTTGGGCGTGGGAACGGCCCGAAGATCTTTCGTTCATCGATCCCGAACAATTCGGCGTCGCCTTCCTGGCGCAGACGCTGCTGCTGAACGGCGAAGACGTGGTGTTTCAACCGCGTCGTCAGCCGTTAAAAGTTTTGCCGGCGACAAAACTCATTGCGGTAACGCGCATTGAATCCGGTAAGACGAAGGAAACGAAAGCGGCGCTCAGCGAACCGCAGATACAAAAATTGGTTTCACTCGTTTTGCGAACACAGCAACTCGAGAACGTCGCGGCGATTCAGATCGATTTCGATGCAACCAGGTCGGAGCGAGTGTTCTACCGCAAGCTGCTGGAACAGTTGCGGGCGAAGTTACCGGCGGCTGTACCTCTTTCGATGACGGCCCTCGCTTCTTTCTGCGTCGGTGATCGCTGGTTAGATGATCTGCCCGTGGATGAAGTAGTGCCAATGATCTTCCAGATGGGACTGGACAACGAAAAGATCAGAAGGTTTTTGGCGGCAGGAAACGACTTCAACGAGCCACTTTGCCGCACCAGCTATGGGGTCGCATTAGACGAGCCGGTTACGGTGAGCTTTGAAGAGCCGCGCAGAATTTATGTTTTCAATAACAAACGCTGGCTCGCGGAAGATGTATGGAGTCTGAAGGAGAAGATTCACCAATGATTCGTCTTCGTTTTCCGCTCGCTCTGGTGCTGATGCTGGTGCTGTTCGTTCGCATAACTCCACCCGGCGTCGCTTGTGGCCCAAGCACCGTGGAACCGATTTTTATTTTCAGAGAGTCGCCGGACCTGCCTTTTACCGATTTCGTCAACGGCAATATTGGTGTCGTTCTACCCACGTTCGGACATAAGACTCTGGTCATTGCCTACAGATACCTGAACGGGATTCCCTTCAGCGCCGCCGAACAAAGAGAACTGGTTTTGGCGCTTAAAGGTTCGCCGCCGGAAGATGGAAAGGACGAGCCGGTGAAACACTGGATTGCGGCGCGTCAGGAATTTGTGGGTAAAGACGAGCCAGTGCCTGAGATCTACCAGGAACGGCAATACGGTGGGTACGACTTTTTTCCTAACTGTGCCGCGAATGCTTTTCAAGTTGCGACAGAAACGCTGCGCGATCGCGCTGCGCGGTTCGACGCCAAAGATGTGAGCGAATGGCTGGCCGCGCAGGACACAGTTTTTAAGAACTGCTCCAGTGGTTCACATCTTCCCGCCGAGGTGAGCATGGATCGTCCGGAATGGCTCCGCAAAGATCGTGATTACCAAAAAGCGGCGGCCTTATTTTATTCAGTACGATTGGATGAAGCGCGTGCGAGTTTCGCGGCAATCGCCGCCGACGTTAACTCGCCGTGGCAGGAAACAGCGGAGTACCTGGTCGCGCGCAGCCTGGTCCGGCAAGCAAGTCTGACCGGGGAAGAGGCGAAGAAACGCCAACTGTATGAGGAAGCAGAGTTAAAGGCAGAGCAACTCGTAAGCACTGGACGACAGTTTTCGAACGCGTCGAAACGGTTACTTGGGTTGGTGAAATATCGCGTGCATCCGGAAGAACGCGTAGGCGAGTTGGCACGCTCGCTTAGTTTTGAGCGCGAAAATACCAACGTCCGTCAGGACCTAATCGACTACGTCTGGCTGCTCGGCAAGTTTGAAAACCAGGTGCTGAAGGAGCAAGCCGAGCAGCGGAGAGGTCCGCTTACCGAAATACCCGAGCCTCCTTTCATGGAGGATGCAGCACGATACAAGGCGATACAAAGGGGCGAGATCATGGAAATCTCGCTGTACCCCAACACGACCGAGCAGTATTCTCCAGTCAAAACAATTGACTTCAAGCCGGATGTCTCGGAATCGATGGTGCTCGAGACGTTTGCTCGCGAACTCGGCCGCGAATTAACTGCCGAGGAACGCAAGCAGGTTCTGGAACGGCGAGAGTCACAGCGTGCATATCGGAACTGGTTGTTGAGTCCGAACCGTCAATTAGAAGTAAACAGTTATGAAGGTGACCGCTGGGGAGAACGCGCGAAGCTGCCACGTCAAATAACGCCCGCGTTTTTAGTCGCTGATGATTTAGGTGATTGGGTTTTGACCGTCGAAACTGACGATCCGGCTTCTTACGAGCACGCGTTCAACCGCTGGCGGCACACCGGCTCGCACGCATGGTTACTCGCAGCTTTGATGAAAGCGAAAAAGGGTTCACCTGGTCTGCCGCGTTTAATGCGTGCCGCGCAAACCGTTGACCGCGACCTGCCGGTATTTGCCGGTAGCTTCTATCACCTCATTCGCCTAAAAGTAGAAACCGGAAGGAAATCAGAAGCACGGGTGCTGCTCGATGGGCTTACTAAAGCCGACCTGGAGCGGCTGCCGGTGTCTTCCCAAAATCTATTTGCCGAGCAACGTCTGCGTCTTGCCGAAGACCTGGATGTTTTCCTGCGAGCGGGGTTACAAACACCGGTAGCATTTTATGATGACGGGCGACTCGGTACGTTGCCGGATTTGTTCACGACGCGTAAAGAAGATTGGGATCCGAAGTTTCATCTGGAAGACAAAGGTGCATTCGAACGGCGAGTTGACGAGGAATATCAGAGACGTTTGGAGTGGAAAGATCGGGCCTTGCTCGATGACACAACCACTGCGATCCTCAATACGCACTTCCCGCTGCCTTTGCTACTCGAAGTCTCTCGCAACCCCGCCGTTCCGGACTATCTTCGTCGTCGCATCGCCCTCACCGTTTTTACGCGGGCGTTGGTGCTGCAGAAACCGCGAGCCGCCGATCAGGTTGCTGCAGACATCGGCAAGGCTGATCCGGCATTCAAGCCATTTCTGTCGCCATACCTGAGCGCCAAAACTCCCAGGGAAAAGGAGTGGGCCGCGCTCTTCATGATCTTAAAAAACCAACGTCTGTCTCCTCTGATCGACGGACAACTCTCTCGGTTAATCACAGAAGACGCCACGTCAGACGATAATTATTTGTCGTATTACTATGAGAGCGCCTGGTGGTGTCCGCCTTCACTGACTGAATACAGCCTGGAAGGCGAGGCGGTGCCGAAGAATATTCCGATGCCGCAGTTCTTAACTCCCGCGCAGGTTGCCGAAGCGAAGAAAGATTTCACGCGGCTGATTGATATTGGTGACGCTAAATCGTATTTGGGTAAGCGCGTGCTTGAGTGGGCCAAAGCCGCACGTGACGATCCGCGAATTCCTGAAGCGCTGTTCATTACGGTGCGTGCCAATGCGAGTTACAAGTATGGTTGTGACAGTTGGTCGCATGACGGGGCCACAATGAATGAAGCTGAACGCCTGTTGCGGACGCGCTATCCGGATAATGCATGGACTGCGAAGTTAAAAGAAAAGATCCGGTGACGAGAGGCAATTCAAAATTCGCCGTGTAACGCCGGGTTGCTCACTTGATACCGATGCAGGTTTGAGATTTAAACGCTGAAAGGGTTCGCTAATTTCAACTCAGGGTTGCGCTTTGGCAACGCTGGGATTACACGTGCCGGATACCCGGACGCAACCCTGAAGGGGTTGCGTCGAAGGACGTCGTACCCAAGGTTGCCAAAGCGCAACCCTGGGCTGAAATTAGCGAACGCCTTCAGCGGAAGTAAGCGAACGCGTTCGGCGTAGGTATTTTGCAATCGAGTTTCGATAGAATAGCGGGAGTCATGAAAGCTGTTGTCTTCCACCAGCACGGTGGACCAGAAGTGCTCGAGTACACCGACCGTCCGGATCCGACGGTTAACGCCGGTCAGGTCTTAGTGGAAATTAAGGCTTGTGCGTTGAACCACCTCGACGTCTGGGCGCGAAAGGGATTGCCCGGCATTAAAATCCCGCTGCCACACATCCTGGGCAACGATATCGCCGGTGTGGTCCGTTCGGCCGGTGAGTTGGTGACGTGGGTCAAACCGGGTGACGAAGTAATGCTTCATCCGGGTGTTTCCTGCGGACACTGCATTGAGTGTTTGTCGGGCCGCGACAATCTTTGTCGCGAATACACAATGCTGGGTTACCTGCGCGATGGTGGTTATGCCGAGCTCCTGGCAGCGCCCGGCGTTAACGTAATTCCCAAACCCGCAAACCTGAGTTGGGAAGAGGCTGCCGCGTTGCCCCTGGTGACGGTGACGGCGTGGCATATGCTCGTGACGCGCGCGCACGTGCGGCCAGGTGAAGACGTCCTAGTCCATGCCGCCGGCAGTGGCGTTGGTTCCATCGCGATCCAGATTGCGAAACTTCACGGCGCCCGCGTGATTGCTACCGCGAGTTCCGATGAGAAACTCGCCAAGGCAAGAGAACTGGGTGCGGACGACGTTTTGAATTACAGCAATGCTGACTGGCCCAAAGAAGTGAGACGGCTAACTAACAAAAAAGGCGTGGATATCGTGTTTGAACATACCGGCGCCGCGACCTGGCCCGGCTCGATTGCTTCATTGAAAACGAATGGACGTCTGGTCACGTGTGGTGCGACGAGCGGATACGACGCACAGACCGACATCCGGCAAGTTTTCTACCGTCACTTGACCATCCTTGGATCATTCATGGGCTCGAAAGCTGAACTGCTGGAAGCTATGAAGTTTGTGGAGACAGGAAAGATCAAGGCCGTGGTGGATCAAGTTTTGCCGTTGGCCGAGGCACGACGCGCGCACGAGCTGATGGAAGATCGGGCGCAGTTTGGGAAAATTGTTTTACGAGTAGCGGAATGAGGTCAGTATCTTGGTGTTATTTCGTGTAATTCGTGGATCGCGCTTATGGGCTTGAAAACGATCCACGAAACACACGAAATAACACAAAGGAGCTCACCGCGCGCTGTAGTCTTCGGCGTTAAATCGTTGTTGCAGAAGTCCCAGGTTGCCCTGGGCCAAATCGAAATTGGTGCCGGCTATCGCCTTCTTGCCTTGTTCGGAGATAATGACATCAACCACCTGCGGTGCATTCTTCCTAAGGTAATCAGCATCCTCGGAATCAATGGGCTTGCCGTCTTTGCGTGAGAACACCCAGATATAGGTGTACTGACCCTTCCTCATCCACTCAAGATCCGCTTCGAACCCGGTCTTCGGTGAGGGAGGAGGCGGCGGTGGCGCATCGCTCGAATTCCCCCCGCGATTGCACGCTGTCAGCGTAAATGCAACAGACAACAAGACCAGTAGCAGACTCGTTAAGAATGTTCGTTTCATCGCGTTTATCAATCTTATTCGTTGGCGTCAACCGACCGCGATCAAATTCGTGTAATTCTTGGAACGTTTTGAGCCGATCTTAATCGAAACGGTCCTGAGAAAAAAGCGATCCACCAAACACACGAAATAAGCGTCACGGGTTGTTCGCATCAATTGAAGGCTCCTCAGTTTCTGTAGGTGACGGTACCGGCTGCGGCTCGTCAACTTCCTCCTCGTCGCGTATCCAGAGAATCGTGCAATCCTTGTCTTCATAGACGACTTGAAACCAGCCGCTGTTGTGCACGTTGTTGAAGAACTCGTGATGAAAGTTATCGGTAAAGACATAACGCGCGCCAAATTTGTCGCGGATGATCGGTCCCGGATCCTCTTCCTTCCCCAGCGTAATTCGATTGTAGAGTTCTGACAGGTACGAATTCTTGTCGTACAAGTAAGTCGGATCCAGTCCCGACACATACTTGTGCGTCGGATCAAAGTAGAACAACCGGGGGAAATCATCCCAGTCTGTATTAAAGACCACTTGTCCTGCCGGAATATTGGCTCGCATCCATTCGGCGCCCGCGCGATAGTGAGCATGCCGTTCACTCGCCGCAATGTCGTTCCGCGTTACCCATAAATTAAAGAACAGCGCAGTGGCCAGGAGCACTGACACCACCCCAATCGCGATAGCGTGCCAGACTGCTCTGGCGTCGTCACCTGCTTTACCTCGCGCCGAAGGTCGATCCAGAAACGGTTGCAGCTCATCAAGAATGTCCGTTGATAAGTGTGTAAACGTCGATCGTGAACCCTGGAGCCAATGCTGAAGCGAGAAGGCCGCGAACAGGACTGCAAATGGTGGCCAGTATTCTACGAACCGTTTCCAGGCAGCCGTCATTAACATGAGCACTGTCGCAAACAACAGGAAGAACAACGAATGATGCGCGCGCTTGCGGTCAGACGGGTCGAAACCGATGTAGCCCGCCACCATCGCCACACACGCCACGAGCGAGTTTCCCAGGAACTCGAGCGAGTTGTACGGATACCATTCTTTTCCGACTTCGGTGGAGAAGCCGGCGGTAGTTATTTTCATACGCGCGTGCGCGTAGAGTAGCTGCAGGTTGGTCGGGAAATATGGGTTGATTACCAGCCCGGCTACCGAACCTCCAATGATCCAGACCAGCGGCCGCCACTCGAAGCGTCGTTCCGTCCAACCAATCACGGCCGTCCAAATAATGCCCGTTACGATCAGCAGGACAAACATGTCGTAAGTAAGTGTGAAGACAAACGCCAGAATTATTAAGGGCCAGTACTTACGCGTAAAGAGTAAATAGATTCCAATGATCAAAAAAATGATGGCGAACGGCGGTGCTTTCGCCATGTTCAGCCGGTACAGAAACGGAGCGGAACTGGCGAGCAACGCCAACAGCCAAACCAATGGATAGCGAATCCGGTAACGGACGATCAGCCAGTAACACGAAAAGACTGCCAGCCCCCCGAAGAGCGCCGCAGAAATTTTTGCCCCCAATCGCAGATCACCTAAAGTGAATGGTATTTGAAAACCGTGAAAGAGCAGGTGGTGGTCAACGAAGCTTCGCGGCTCCAGAGTCGTGAGGGGCAGCCATGTAAACGCAGGTGGCAAGTTGCCCTGTTTCACCGATTCCCACAAGAGACGGCTCCACTTGATGTGATAGTAACCATCGAAGTCGCCGCAACAGATGGAATCGGTTGAGAACTGAAGTCGCCAGAAAATGAGGCCTATGGCAACGGCCGAGCCGAAGAGTAATGCGGCGCGTTTAGCGGATTCTGATTTCAGGCGCGATAAAAGATTTGCGGAGGGCTTTTGCACAAGAAGTGGTTCAGTGCGCACCGATGTGGATCAACAAATGCAGAACCGCGAGCGGTAGCGACCGGATGATTCACTCAACTTTCCTATTAGAAGCTCCGCTCCGCGTCTGACAGCTAGCGACAGGACGCTACCTTCAACCTTTGATTTATTAGAACCATTTGAATGTCT
>DATEPF010000126.1:0-14157 GCA_035273325.1 Pyrinomonadaceae bacterium
CTTGGAACGCGCTGGCTATATCCACGGCCATAACGCTATTAGTGCTGGTCGGGTCCGCCTACTCGTTCCGTCGCATGGAAAAAACCTTTGCGGACGTTGTCTGAACCTATGCGACCGATAATCAAGGCTGAACACGTAGGCAAGCAATACGTAGTTGGTACGCGCGACTCAGCCTATTCAACCGTGCGCGAGGCTATGCTGAGCGCCGCACGAGCGCCACTGAAGTTGTTTCGTAATAACGGCCGGAAACGGGAAACCATGTGGGCGCTGCGTGATGTTAGTTTCGAGATCAATCCTGGCGAGGTAGTCGGGATCATCGGGCGAAACGGGGCCGGTAAATCCACGCTGCTGAAGATTCTCTCGCGAATTACTGAGCCGACTGAGGGCAGGATAGAGCTTTATGGTCGAGTCGGTAGTCTGCTGGAAGTCGGTACGGGTTTTCATCCAGAACTTAGCGGCCGGGAAAACATCTATCTCAACGGGTCGATATTGGGTATGACTCGCAAAGAGATTGAGTCGAGGTTTGACGATATTGTCGCGTTCGCGGAGATTGAGAAATTCATTGACACCCCGGTCAAGCGTTATTCGAGTGGAATGTATCTTCGTTTGGCCTTCGCTGTGGCGGCTCACCTGGAGCCCGAAATCCTGGTTGTTGACGAAGTGTTAGCGGTTGGCGACATGCAATTTCAAAAGAAATGTCTGGGCAAGATTGAACAAGTCGCCGGCGAAGGCAGGACCGTGCTCTTCGTCTCTCATAACATGCCCGCCGTGCAGCGCCTGTGCAGCCGGACCCTTCTATTGAATGAAGGAAGAATCGTCCGAGATGGAGAAACCCAGTCAGTGGTTCGCGAATATTTAACCACCGGCTTGGCTCAGGCGGGAGAGCGCACCTGGCCGAAGCGGGACGAAGCTCCGGGCGATAATGTGGTGCGGCTTAAGGCGGTGCGCGCCCTGGATAGCGAGATGCGCATCGCCTCAGAATTCAGCGTGCGCGAAGATTGGTACCTTGACGTAGAATTTTGGGTACTTGCCGAGGATTTTAATGTTAACGTCTACGTCCTTCTTTATGACGATTCGGAAACTTTGATATTCTTTGTCGGAGATTTTCAAACGGACAAGTGGCATAACAACCATCGCCTTCCGGGCTTACATCGCAGTCGCTGCAAAATTCCCAAGGACTTACTTAATGAAGGAACACTAAGAATATTGGTTGGTTTAGTGTCACCACCAAGCACTTTGAGAGCAATCGAGCGGGACGCTATTTTTGTTAGAATCAACGAAGACTTATCAACGGAGGGCGCCCGCGGGTTCTACCCAGTAACATGGCCAGGTGGAGCTGTGCGGCCGATCTTAAAGTGGCAGTTTGAGTATACTCCCGATAATTGAGGACTACTCCAGGGAGCCAAATTGCCGCGGGCGAGGCGCTTGCAGCTAGTGAAGGCGCGGAACAAAATTCGGGTTCTATCGAGCGTTGTTAAAAAGCGATGGGTAAAAGAAAAGCTTTAATCACCGGCGTTACAGGCCAGGACGGATCGTTTCTTGCCGAGTTCCTGCTGGCAAGGGACTATGAAGTCTACGGGATCGTGCGACGGTCAAGCAGTTTCAATAGAGGCCGGATCGACCACATCCATGATCCCAGTGAGCCGGCGGGGCATCTTCGTTTGATGTATGCCGACATGAATGACGGCAGCTCGCTTAACCACGTGCTGCGCGTTGTTAAGCCCGACGAAATTTACAATCTGGCGGCGCAGTCACACGTTCGGGTCAGCTTTGATATTCCTGAATACACTGGCGACGTGACTGCGTTGGGGACCTTGCGACTGTTGGAAGCGATTCGAGAATCCGGAATCGCGCCCCGTTTCTACCAGGCGTCGAGCTCCGAGATCTTTGGCAACACCACCGACTTTCCGCAGCACGAAGCCACGCCTTTCCGTCCCTGTAGTCCCTATGCGATATCAAAGCTCTTCGCCTACTGGACCACCGTAAATTACCGGGAAAGTTACGGCATGTTTGCCGTGAACGGAATTCTGTTCAATCACGAATCAGAACGTCGCGGCGAGAATTTTGTTTCGCGCAAGATCACCAGGTCAGCCGCGCGGATTAAGCTGGGTTTGCAAGACAAACTCTTCCTGGGCAACCTCGACGCCCGTCGCGACTGGGGTTACGCAAAAGATTATGTCGAGGCGATGTGGCTAATGCTCCAGCAAGAGAAGCCCGATGATTACGTAATCGCCACCGGAGAATCTCACAGCGTCCGCGATCTGCTGGATGTTTGCTTCAGTTACCTTGACCTTGACTGGCGGGACTATGTGGAGAGGGATCCGCAATACCTGCGACCTTCCGAGGTAAACCATCTCCTGGGAGACAGCTCCAAGGCCGCCCGTGAACTGGGCTGGCGGCCGAGGGTTAGTTTTGAAGAGCTGATTCATCTGATGGTCGACGCGGATTTAGCGGATTTGAAGTTGGGCGAAACAGCGCCGGTGATGAAGCAAACGGTTTGAGTCAGTACCAGCAGGCTCGCCGGGAATGCAATTCAACAGCGAAAGTCTCACCAGACTGCGAACCCTGCATTTACTCCGCTCAATAGTTGAAAGCGACCTTAGTGAGGTTTGAATCGAGAATGATATCGAGCGAGTTTTGTAAGTCTATCCGAAGCTGCCGCATTTGCGGGGCGCCGGAGTTGACTACAGTCATAGACCTGGGAGAGCAGTACATCGCCACGCATTTTGTTGCCGGCGCCGTCCCGGATTTCCTGGATTTAACCTATCCGCTGGAACTGGTTCGGTGTACAGGCCCGAAAGGCTGCGGCCTGGTCCAACTAAGGCATAGCGTTAATCCCTCTGTGCTTTACTTTGATTACGGCTATCGCTCGGGCATCAATCAAAGCATGCGCGATAACCTGGCCGACATTACGGCCAAGGTTGAGAACATCGTGAACCTACAGCCAGGAGATACGGTGCTGGACATTGGTTGCAACGACGGCACCTTGCTCTGTTCATATGGGACCGCGGGCCTGGATCGAATAGGAGTCGATCCGTCAACGAACGTTTTGGCGCTCGCCCGGGAAAAAGGCCTGAACGCGATCAACGATTACTTCTCGGCCGCGGTTTATAACGAAGCTCGGCCGGATAAAAAAGCAAAAGTCGTGACGAGCATAGCCATGTTCTACGACCTGGAACGTCCCGGCGATTTCGTTCGCGACGTAGCTTCAATCCTGGCGGACGATGGCGTGTGGGTGATTGAGTTATCTTACTTGCCGTTCATGCTGCAGATGAATTCCTTCGACACTATCTGCCACGAGCATCTCGAGTACTATTCGTTGCGAACTTTGGAATGGCTGTTGGATCAGGAGGGAATGGGCGTCCAGCGACTCGAGCTTAACGGCATTAACGGCGGTAGCGTTCGTTTGTTCATACGTCACCAGTCCGCAATAGACGCGCAGGACCCCGAGGTTGAAACTGTTCGGAAACGCGAACAGGAGTTGGGCCTGCAAGACGAAGTGCCCTATCTTTCCTTTCGCAAAAATGTTGCTCGGGTACGCGACGACCTGCGCCGGTTACTGCATGAAATAAAAGAGCGGAAGCAATCTGTCTATATATATGGCGCCTCCACCAAAGGAAATACAATCCTGCAATTTTGTGGTATCGACAACGAGTTAGTTCCCAAGGCTGCGGATAGAAATCCGGACAAATGGGGACGACACACGCTGGGCACGAATATTGAGATCATTTCCGAGGATCAGGCTCGGGCCGAGCGGCCCGACTATTTTCTGGTCTTGCCATGGCATTTCTTTGACGAGTTCAAGGAACGTGAAAGGAGTTTTCTCGAAGGCGGCGGAAAATTCATTCTGCCTTTGCCTGAAGTCCGGGTCATCGGCCAGGAAGCCTTGTGAGGTTCCACGGCCAATATCTTGTATAACTTCGCCCTTTATCGCCCGCGCTTCACGAGTCCAGCCCGCTCTTTGTAATGAAACGTGCCGTAATCACAGGTGTTTTCGGGCAGGACGGCAGCTACCTTGCCGAACTTCTCTCTGCCATGGATTACGAAGTTCACGGAGTTCCGCGTTCGACTCCCTCCGAAACCAGCTTAAAGATTCAAGCGCATCTGGCACAAAAAGGCGTAACACCAATCCTGCATGATTGCAATTTGAACCTTTTCGCCGATGTGCAGGATTTGTTTCGAACTGTCAGACCAGATGAATGTTATCACCTGGCGTCGGTACACTATCCAGCACAAACTGTCGGAGGGGCTCAACTGCAACGTGACCGGATAATGTTTGAAGAGAACACGCTCTCCGTGCTGAATTTGCTTTTTGCTATCCGGGAAATCTCGCCTCAAACTCGACTCGTTTTTGCCGGGTCATGTTTGATGTATGACGACTGTCAAGTCTCGTCCCAGTCCGAGGAGACGCCGTTTCGCTCCAAATCCCTTTACGGGCTTTCTAAAATTACGGGTCACCAGCTAATTGACCTTTTCCGAAATTCTTTCAACCTGCATGCCTCGACTGCGATTCTCTATAATCATGAATCCCCAAGACGGCCACCGAATTTTGTAACGCGAAAAATTGTGCAGGGATTGGTCAAGGTCACGCGAGGACAAACGCAATGTCTGGAGTTAGGAAATCTGGACAGCGTTAAGGATTGGGGCTTTGCGCGCGATTACGCGCGCGGGATGTGGCTCATGGCCCAGGCAGATTCACCGCGGGATTACATTCTGGCCACCGGCACAGGACACACGGTGGAAGATGTCGTAAGGGAAACAGCAGATCTACTCGGCCTTCGAAACTGGCGCGAGGCCGTGAGTGTGAAAGATGGGCTTACGCCTACTAAAAGCGTCACTCTCATCGGCAATTCTCAACGGGCGCAGACGGAATTGAGTTGGACCCATTCGCTTACCTTCCGCCAATTGATAGAACTGATGGTTCAACACGAGTTGGAGGGAGCTTTTGATTAGCATCTATTAGTTTGCAAACCCTGATGCGGATCAATGTATCGTTGGGACACACCGTGCGTGATATCGAGGAGAGACTTGAAACATGGGCACGAAACCAAGCCTGCGTAAGCGTGTTATGCAGCGGCTTCAGAGGGAATTGGTCAAATTTCTTCAGCCGCCTTTGGAAGCGGCCCTATTAAGGCAGTACCACGTTTATGGCGATGCTTCCCTGGTAGAACTAGCTGAGACAGCTTCTGTCAACAATGGTCTGTTTAATGTCGCTTCAGGAAAGATCAAAATTGAGGACTATGTCTTTTTTGGCCATAATGTTTGCGTCATAACCGGAACGCACGACTACAACAAGTTCGACCTCGAAAGACAGCAGACTATTCCTGCATCGGGCCGCGATATCGTCATCAAGAGAGGAGCCTGGATTGGCAGCAATGTCACGATACTCGGACCTTGCTCAGTTGGTGAACATTCTGTGGTTGCTGCTGGTTCTCTTGTGCGAGACGACGTTCCGCCTTACTCCATTGTGGCCGGGGTACCGGCGCGCAAAATCAGAAATATAAGTCGCACAGACCTATCAACCGATTCTCTAACTACAGAACAGAATAAACAGAGTGAGCGGGTGAGATCGTAAAGCCCGATAGGATGGCATTTTATGAAAATAGATCTCGGGTGTGGCGCAGCGAAGGCAAAGGGGAATATTGGGGTTGATATTGTACCTCTGGAGGGGGTTGACGTTATTGCCAGTCTGATGGAACGTCCCTATCCGTTCGCGGCCAATTCCTTCGATGTTATCTATCTGAATAATATGATTGAGCATTTGCCTGATACCGTCGGGACGATGGAGGAACTACATCGTATTGGACGCCCCGATTGCCGGATATATATTTCAGTAGTTAATTGGAACAGCCACTATGCGGCGATGGACCCGCAGCATGTGAGACTATTTACTGAGAACAGTTTTGATTTTTTCGGCAAACGCGCGGGTAGGTCCTACTATACAAAGGCTCGCTTTGATGTTGTTCGAGTTGAGCACCTGTATGACAACCTGGCCCGCCGGTTCTTGCGCAGCAAGCGTTTAATGAAGTTCTTGAGTTTCTACCTTTCCAACATTTTGCAGGGATTGAACTTTGAACTGCGGGCGGTCAAGAACGTTCCTGCAGAACCTAAGGTCAGTGAGTCAAATGACGTGTTCACTGTCTTACGTTGCCCCCATTGTCTAGCCAGAAAATCACCGAAGCCCGTCGAAGACCCCGGTCGGTTACTATTAGTTCAAAACAGCTGGTTAGTCTGCCAGGACCAAGACTGCGCAAGGAAATATCCAGTTTATGACGGGCTGCCGGTAATGCTCCGAGAAGAGGCCGAGAAATGGATAAATGTCGACGTACAAACTCTCCGATTGCCGCCGCCAGGCGAGTTCGAACGAATTCCGGTGGAATTCTCCGACACTTCCGACGATACCAATTTGACAGAATTAGAAAGAATGGGTAGAGATTGGGTATTAAAGAAGCATCATGTCGTAATCATCCTGTTTTTGATTGGCATCGTCATTGGATATCTAATTGCCCAATTGAGAGCTTGATGTCAAAGCTGGTGGCATTATGAATATTGGCAGTTCCCTGAGAACACGTTACCTGGGACTTATCGCGCTTCTTCTGGGCTTAATAATTGGGTACATCGCTGCTCAACTTGCACGCTAGTGAACGCCTCTCCTCTAACTCATTAGACAGCATGAAGCGTGCAACGGCTCTATGAACGAAAAATCAGATTCCATCTTTCGCAGATACTATTCAAACGAAGCCTTCGTGGATCGCTTCCTGGTTAAACCGGAATCTTCCGTCGATGTAATCATTCCAGTTATCCATACCAACGAGCTTTGGGAAACCAATTTGCTATCTATTTATCGGGAAATTCCCGTCAACCGCCTACTTATTGGGGACGGCGGTTGCATCGATGACTCGATCGAAATAGCAAAGAAATTTCCCCGAGTGGAAGTCCTGGATCATAGAAGTTATGTGTCGCTCGGCTACAGCCTGCGGAAGCTGATTGAAGCAGTGGAAACTCCGTGGTTTGTGTATGTGCATTCTGATGTTTACCTGCCCGACGGTTGGTTTGAAACGATGAAAGGACATCAATCTGAATACGACTGGTTTGGTTGTCCCATGCGGCTTACGGTGATGGTGGAGTATCCCCTGGCGCACGAGGGGCGACCTTACGCGGGCAGTCAAATGGGCCGCAAGGCGGCCTTCGAAAAAGGGGTACAACAGATTGATGATGATTACGTGTATCGTCAGGAGGACTTCGTTCTTGCCAGTATCGTCGAGCAAGCGGGCTTCAAGCATGGGAAAGTTGAGGATACTTTTCATTACCACCAAACTATGCACAAGCCAACACCCTGGGCGCGAAAAGTTAAGAATGTGCAGATCGATTTGGAGACGAGCCGCGAGGAAGAAGTGCGCAACTGCACCATGCAGTCGAGAGGGATCGTTAAATACCTGGAGCCAGATAGTTCCTGGGTAACCTACACCGTGGCTACATCGCTGAATCGCTTGTTTGAGTTGGGGGAGTTGAATTCCTCGAATTGGCCGGCGTTTAAGCAATGGGTGATGGAAACAAATCCTGAATGGGTACCCTATCTCCCGAAAAGACGACCCATTCGAAGACGCTTGCGGCTTTTATTGGGGAGATTTCTGCAGCGGGTCTTATATTAAGATTCGATGTTGAACAGCAACGGGACCGCTAAGGTTAATCCTGGCGCTATTCTATTTAAACTGAGTGCCGAGAATTAACGAGAGCTATGGAAAAGAATCCGTTGGGAAGACCGTCTGATCTTACCTACATCATCGCTGAGATGGCCTGCTCACATGAGGGCGACCCTGGCCTCGCCCGAAAGATCATCGATGGCGCGGGTGCCGCTCGCGCCGATGCTATTCAATTTCAGATCTGGTCGCTCAAGGACATGGTGGTACCAAACCATCCTGACTATCCGGTACTTCAACGTATAGAACTATCGAGGTCGGCATGGACTGAGTTGTCCCACTATGTGCGCACTTCCAATCCACAACTGCAGATAATTGCCTGCGTCTACGAAACTGGAAGTGTCGATTTTTGCGAGGAGCTTGGCGTCGATGCTTACAAGATACACTCCGCGGATCTTTCAAACCCAAGCCTGCTGAGTTACGTCGCACGCACTGGTAAGCGAATCGACCTAAGTGTGGGGGCCTCGACAATTGACGAAATCCAGGCCGCGCTTGAATGCATCCGAGAATCTTTGGAAACCGAAAGGGGCCGCCAGCCGAATGTATGGCTGATGTACGGATACCAGGGATTTCCTACTCCGACTGATGCTATCAATCTCGATTACATGCTCAAGCTGAGAGAGTTGTTTGAATTACCCATCGGGTATCAGGATCATAGCGCCGGCGATTCTGATGCGGCGTTCTGGTTACCGGCAGCCGCGGTTGGCATGGGCGTTAACATTCTGGAAAAACATATTACGCATGATCGTTCCTTCAAGGGTATCGACCACCAGGCCGCTCTCAATCCTGACGAGTTTCTAAAGTTTGTGGAAATGGTCCGGGAGATCGAACGCGCCAGGGGTTGCCGAACCCCCAGGCCTTTTTCACCGGAAGAAATGAAATATCGCAAGTATTCAAAGAAGAGCATGGTCGCCCGGCGCGACCTTCCCAGCGGAGCAGTGCTGACTGAAAACGATCTACTCTTCATGCGCGCCATCGATCTGGGCCTCCCACCTGACCAGGCAAAACGTGTAACCGGCCGAACCACGAAAAGAGAAATTAAAAGTTATGATCTAATCCTGGAGGAGGATCTCGCTTGAAGTCGGCAATATTGGTAACGGCCCGATTGAAATCAACCCGTTTGCCAATGAAAGTCATAAAGCAGATCAAGGGGCGTCCCATGATCTGTCATATGATCGATCGTCTGAAGCTGGCCGAGCGTGTAGGACAAGTTGTTATTTGCACCTCCACTGTCGAGCAAGACGACCCGCTGGAGCGGATTGCAACGCAAGAATCGGTGAATTGCTTCCGAGGCGAGCCTGACGATGTGTTACGGCGATTGACTGATGCTGCTCAGTCAGTAGGCGCGGACATTGTTGTTAACTGCACCGCCGACAATCCTTTCGTCGACCCCGAATACATCGAACGTCTGGTAGATTTTCATGTGGAACAAGGAAACGACTTCAGCAAAGTAGAAGGTCTTCCGTTCGGTGCATTTAGTTATGTCCTTTCTTATTCGGCGATGGTCAGGGCTTGTGAGCTGAAAGCCGAAACAGACACCGAAGTTTGGGGTGGTTACTTCACGGAAACCAATCGATTCAAGTGGAGCGTTATGCCTGTCACCGATCCGAAAGTAAGTTGGCCGGAACTGCGGTTGACGGTAGACACCCCGGAAGATTTTGAGTTGGTCGAGCGCATCTTCGATGAGCTATACCAGCCCGGCCAGATATTTTCGCTGGCCGCGATCGTTGATCTTTGCAGACGCCGGCCGGACCTCGCGGCGATTAACGCCGGCATACAACAAAAGGCCGGCTTGGCGATTCGCCTGAAGTAGACTTTGCTGGAAATTGGATGACGAAATTTATTGAATTTGCGGGCCGGAGAATCGGCGAAGGACAGCCTTGCTTCATCATCGCCGAGGCCGGCGTCAACCACAACGGCGATATGCAAAACGCAAAACAGCTCGTGGATGCAGCTGTGCTGGCTGGAGCTGACGCGGTAAAGTTTCAGACCTTTGTAGCAGAATCGCTGGTAAGTAGTCTGGCGCCAAAAGCTCGGTACCAACTCAGCACGACCGACGACTCTGAATCGCAACTGGAGATGCTGAAACGTTTAGAGCTTACACCCGAAGCCCATCGCGAGATCAAAGACTACTGCCGGGAGACTGGGATCTTATTTCTATCAACACCCTTCGACGAAGATTCCGTCGATCTGCTGATCGAACTGGATATACCTGTATTTAAAATCAGCTCAGGGGATATAACGAATTTGCCGTTCCTGGATTATGTAGCGCGCAAGGGCAGGCCCGTACTTCTATCAACCGGAATGTCGGAGATGGACGAAGTGAGACAGGCAGTTGCGACTGTTCGCGATGCCCCGAACAGAGATCTGGTACTGCTCCAATGTGTCTCCAGTTATCCCGCTCAACCGGCAGATGTAAACCTGCGAGCGATGCAAAGCATGTGGCAAGAGTTTGGCACACCGGTCGGTTATTCAGATCATACGGAGGGTATAGCAATCGCCCTGGCGGCTGTCGCTCTGGGGGCGTGTGTGATTGAAAAACATTTTACGTTGGACAGAAATTTGCCGGGCCCTGATCACCGGGCCTCGCTGGAACCCAACGAACTTTCCGAAATGATCCGGGGCGTGCGCGGTGTGGAGGCCGCCCTGGGCACCGGACTGAAGGCGCCAACTGCCAGCGAGATCGACACAGCACGAGTCGCACGCCGGAGTTTAACGGCGGCGCTTGATATTCCCGCCGGAACGCAACTTACGCGCGACATGATCGCGATCAGGAGACCGGGCACCGGATTGCCACCTGCTCAACTTTCCTCGCTAATCGGACGCACGGTACGAGCGGACATCGACGCCGGCAGCCTTCTCAGTCTTGAGATGTTGACCGCCCAGGAGCCGAATTCTTGACCAAAACGATCGGCGTCGTCACAGTCGGCCGGTCCGACTATGGCATTTACTTGCCCATCCTGAAACGAATTCGGAATTCAGTTGATCTCCACCTTCAATTGTTTGTCGGTGGTATGCACCTCTTCCCTGAATTCGGCTTAACCGTTAAAGACATTGAATCCGACGGATTTGAGATTACCGAACGGGTTGAGGCGCCGCTTTCATCAGACTCACCTGAGGATGTAGCAAAAGCAATGGGTCTGGGGACCATAGGCTTTGCTAAGGCGTATGCACGCCAGCGACCGGATCTACTGCTGGTACTCGGGGATCGCTTCGAGATGCACGCAGCGGTGGTCGCTGCCGTGCCCCTCAACATTCCGATAGCTCACATCCACGGCGGCGAGCTGACGGAAGGCGCGATTGATGACTCCCTGCGGCACTCAATTACGAAAATGAGTCACCTGCATTTCGTTTCCACCGATGTTTACGCCAAACGGGTAAATCAAATGGGCGAAGAGCAGTGGCGCATAGTTGTTTCCGGCGCCCCCTCTATTGATAACTTGCAGGTGCTGAATTTGCTTACTCGCAAACAACTGGCTGAAGAATATGGGTTAGGGGAGAAAGAAGACTTTTTGCTGGTTACCTATCATCCGGTGACTCTTGAACATGAGAGGACTGAGCACCAGATCGCTGAACTTTTGCACGCACTGGATCAAACAAACACGGCCATCGTGTTTACTTACCCGAATGCCGACACGGGGAGTCGCAAAATCATCGATTCGATTACGCAGTATGCCGCTAACAACCGGCGAGTTCATATGTTCGTAAATCTGGGGACTCAGAGATACTTCAGCCTGATGAAGCACGCCAGCGCCATGGTCGGCAATTCGTCTAGTGGTATTCTCGAGGCGCCGTCTTTCAAGCTGCCCGTCGTAAATATTGGTAATCGCCAGCGGGGGCGGGTACGGGCCCGAAATGTTATCGACGTTGGAGATGCTCGCGACGAGATCGCGGCTGGTATCGAGCGCGCCCTGCATCCCCAATTTCGTGCCGGACTCGCTGATTTGGTTAACCCCTACGGCGATGGCCATGCAGCCGAGACGATTGTCGACACGTTGCGTGCAGTTGAAGTCAATGACAAATTGTTGCTAAAACACTTTCACGAGATTTAAAGCGATGCTTGTAGTTGGACTGGGAGCGGGTGGACACGCGAAAGTCGTCATCGAAATTTTGCGACTTACCGGTGGTTACGAGTTTGCCGGACTACTCGATCCGAATCCACAGCTTCACGGCACCGAGTTATCAGAAGTTAGAGTAATAGGCAGTGATCTGATGCTTCCCGAGCTCCTTCAACGAGGGATTCGGTGTGTGTTTATAGGTGTCGGAACTGTTGGCGACACGGGCACGAGAAAGAGACTCTACGAGGACGCCCAGCGCTTGGGGTTTGTGTTTGCCCGGGCTCAGCATCCGCAGGCAATAGTGTCGGCGGCGGCCGAGATCGGCAAAGGGCCCACCATAATGGCGGGTTCAGTGATCAATGCTGGAGCGCGTATCGGGGATAATGTGATCGTTAATACCGGAGCGATCGTCGAGCATGATTGCCTGATCGGTAATCACGTACACGTTGCGACCGGCGCTTGTTTAGCGGGCGGCGTGTTGGTAGGCGACGGATCACATATCGGGATAGGCGCGAGTATCAAACAGGGCGTAACCATAGGCGCTGGGGCTATCGTCGGCGCGGGAGCAGTCGTTCTTACAGACGTTCAATCTGGTACCACCGTGGCCGGCGTGCCGGCGAAGATTTTGAACAAGCCGGAACTTCGAGGGGCGTAAATGTCGAAATTAGATCAGCTGGTGGTATCCCCTTCCAGCTGTATTCGCGAAGTAATGGTGTGCATCGACCGCGGCGCTCAGGGCATCGCCTTAGTTTTGGACGATGACGGAAGTCTGATTTCCACCGTAACTGACGGCGACATCCGTCGCGCAATACTTTCGGGAATGGACCTTGATTTGTCCGTAGGCGAATTGCTACTCCGGCGCGACCCGACATTCCACTCCGGTCCGGTGACAGCTCCCGCAGGTACCAGCGACGAGTCGTTGCTCCATCTAATGAGCGAAAAGAGTTTGCGCCAGATTCCTTTGGTTAATGAACAAGGCCGGGTCGTAGACATTGCTCTCCTCAGTGAACTGGTTAAGGACTATGAACTACCGCTGATGCGAGCAGTGGTAATGGCTGGCGGCTACGGCAAGCGCTTGCGGCCGCTGACAGACGAGTTGCCCAAGCCAATGTTGCCCGTGGGGGACCGGCCGCTGCTGGAAATCATAGTCAACGGACTTCGCGAAGCCGGGATTCGTCAGGTGAACATGGCGACCCATTACAAGGGCGAAATGATCGCGAATCACTTCAAAAACGGAGAGGATTTTGGGGTCGACATTCGCTATGTTAATGAAGATCAGCCCCTGGGTACTGCCGGAGCACTTAGTCTGCTTGAGGAATCAAACGATCCATTGTTGGTGATTAACGGCGACATCCTAACGCGAGTGGATTTTCGGGCGATGCTGAATTTCCATCGTGAACATGACGCCGAGTTGACAGTTGGAGTGCGTCAATACGAATTTAGCGTTCCCTACGGGGTAATCGATACGGATGGAGTATCAGTCAGGGGCATATCGGAAAAGCCGGTGGTCCGTCAATTCATTAACGCCGGCATCTATTTGCTTAATCCGTCGGTGAGACAACTGATTCCAAACGGCCAACATTACGATATTCCGGATCTAATTCATCAGCTTCTAAAGGACGGCCGTAATGTAGTCTCTTTTCCGATTAGAGAATACTGGTTGGATATTGGAAAATCTGAACAATACGATCAGGCAAACATCGACCTGGCTGCGGGAAGATTTTGAATGTTTGCCCGCGGCGGTTTGAAAGTGTCAACAATTTGAACTGGCAAAACAAAACGATTCTGGTAACCGGCGGCGGCGGATTTATTGGCAGCCACCTCGTTGAACAGTTGGTCTCGCTGGGGGCCCGCACTCGCGTGCTGGTCCATTACAACTCGGCGGGCTCGTGGGGTTGGCTCGACCAATCACCAATCAAGAACGATATTGAAGTGGTCCAGGGTGATATTCGCGATCAGGACAGCACGCAGCGAGCAGTCGCCGGAGTTGAAACTATTTTCCACCTCGCGGCTTTGATTGCGATTCCCTATTCATATCATGCTCCGCTTTCATACGTGCGCACCAATGTCGAAGGCACACTGAATGTATTGCAGTCGGCCATTCGCAACGACGTAGGTTTAGTGGTCCACACTTCCACGAGCGAAGTCTACGGTAGCGCCCGCACCGTCCCGATCAGCGAGAGTCATCCCCTTCAGGGCCAGTCGCCCTACTCAGCAACCAAGATTGGCGCCGATAAAATCGCTGAGTCGTTTCAATTATCTTTCGGGTTGCCGGTGGTGACCGTTCGTCCTTTCAACACTTACGGCCCGCGCCAATCCGCGCGCGCTGTGATCCCAACAATCATTACTCAGGCGTTGGCTGATGAACCAATTCGCCTCGGCAATATCGAACCCACCAG
>DATEPF010000127.1:0-15749 GCA_035273325.1 Pyrinomonadaceae bacterium
TTGTGTTTTGTCGTAACGAATCGCGTTAATCAATTCGTTCATGAAACGCTCTGACGATAGATAGTGAAGCTTTAGATGGGGGTTTCGCTGTTTGATGGCGTGACCGCACGCGTGCATTAAGTGGGTCTTGCCCAGTCCCACGCCGCCGTACAGATAGAGAGGGTTATATGTTTTACCCGGCGCCTCAGCCACAGCGACTGATGCGGCGTGCGCAAACTGATTGCAAGATCCGACTACGAAATTGTCGAAGGTATATTTTGAGTTGAGCAGGGGATCCATCACGGCGGCAACAGCCGGTGGTTGAGTTTGAATCTGCGGCGCAGGCGGAACAGTATCCGGAACAGGTTCAACAACTGCCGCAACAGGCTCAGTCGTTTCGGCAGCTGTTTTGAATGTTTCTCCAGGGAGATGCCATTCCACTTGGTACCCGCTCAACCGGACTTCGTTCAGAGATTCATTAACGAGCCCGCCGTAGTGGCTGGTCACCCAGTCTCGTACAACCTGATTAGGCGCACGCAAACGAATGCATCGGCGGGTGTCGTCGATTCCTTCGAAGCGAATCGGATTGAACCACGTCTCGAAACTCTCGTTTTGGAGTTTAGGTCTGATCGAACGAAGAACATTGTCCCAAAGATTGTTTTCCACTGCAGCCGCCACCGATCCCAATTTGAATTCAAAGCACGGCAACGCGTCGCTCCCACTTTCAGCCGAAACTGAAAGCCGGACACTAAGTTCCTGCACAATCTGTCAGGTGAGAATCAGCAGGAAAACGCACGCCGCGAGAGAGATATTCACAATGTTTTCCTCAGCTTTGTGGAAAACCCAACTCTCTTAAAGTAAAGCTTTAACCGTATATCTATCAACTACTTACAGAGTATGCCTGCCAGCGGGGCGGAGACTAACACACGCGTTCAATATCAAGCAAGAGACTGCAAATATAAAACACCCGTTTTCGAATGAGCAGGGGTTACTCGGAAGTGTTGGGTAAGCAACCGAGTTTGCAGCAGCGGCCGGCATCAGCGGCGCGCGGTAATTTGATCGCCAGGGTTCAAACTTAGTTCTACGACCGTCGCTTGGGGCGAAAGGCTGAATTGAACTAGTGTCGAACGCTGTTCAGCTAGTAACGGATTTTCCCATCGAGCCCTAAACGTGTCATGGTGCCAGTGCGTCATCACCGCAACCTCTCCGCCACCATACTGCAAACGTAAAGCGTCTCCTTCGAGCCAGACCTTAACTTCAAGACCCAATTTGTCGCGATACACTCCCGCATATTGTGAAATCGGAAGAGTTGGTCTGGTTTCTTTGATTCGTGAAGCTTCGAAAGTGCGTATCGCGTCGGTCTGTTGTTGAATACTTTTTGTCCACGACTGCCGAAACTCTGCGCTGTAGTCACGCGTAGGAAGATCAAGGTAATAATCCATGATGCGTGAGGCTATGGCACCATTTATCGCGGCCCCTCCCGCCTTCCAGGAATTAATCAGCACAACGACGCCAATATTCGAATCCGGAAGCAGCCCCATAAAGGCAGTTTGCCCGTCGCCGCTGCCTGTATGCCAGAGCATTCGGTTACCTCGATAGTCAATAACCTGCCAACCCAAGCAATAGGCCGCGAAGTCATACTTCATTTGTCGAGATTTTCTAAACGCTTCGTTCGTCGGGATAAGAGTCTGCGGCGAATGCATCTCCTTCAACGTTGGAGCGTTCAGAATCCGCTTACCTTGATATGTGCCATCGCCAAGGTGAAACAGCATCCATATCGCAAGATCCGCCGCGCTCGACTGTATCGCTCCCGCTGGCGCTGTTACGTCGCGCTGCTTTCCCTCGCGCGGAGTGACTCGTTGGACCCCATTGATGAGGGCATGGCCGGAAGCGAAGTTTTCCGCAGGCGGAGATGTAAAGACAGCCGTCGTTCTTTTCATGCCGAGCGGAACAATGAGTCTGTCAGTAATGAGTTGGTCCCACGTTGTTCGTGCGGCTCTGGCTGCGGCTTCACCGGCAATCGTATATCCAACGTTCGAGTAAACCATCCGAGTCCGAAACGCTGCTCCCATTTCCATGTTCTTTACCAGGTCGAGCAGTTTCGAACGGTCCACGCCGGATAGGTACCAAGCGGTATTCGTGGAACGAACGCCGGTACGATGAGACAACAGGTCGCGAATTGTTACGTGGGCCGTCAGGTACGGGTCAGGGAAATCCAGCGCCGGTATATGGCGCCGCACCGGGTCGTCCCAGGACATTTTCTTTTCGTCGACTAATGACGCAATTCCCGCCGCCGTGAACGACTTTGTAAGCGATGCCACATCAAAAACAGTCTCGCCATTGACCAATTCCGGGTTTCCCAGTTCTCGCACGCCATATCCCCTGACGACGATGACCTTTCCGCCTTTGACTACCGCAACCGCTAAGCCGGGAAATTCCCAATCCTTTACAGTCGCCTTAAGATAATCGTCCAACTCTTTTGGCGGGCCGTCAGCAGTCGCTGGTGCCTGCGCCACTGCGGGCATGCCGATTACAAAATTCAGAATCGTCGTAGCCAGGAGGCGGACAATGTTGATTCTCACAGTTTTCATAAACCTCCCCTTGCTTAGACACGATTTTTGATACCGAATAGCGGGGACTTACCGCTAGACAGTGCTCTGTTTCGCTCTTACCAACAGAACTTTAGGAATGCGTTCTGATTTTGTATTGAACGATGCGAAGTCCTTGAACAGGATTAGCGTGAGGATGTTTGGGATCTAAACACTGCTGGAGTCATGCCTGTGAAGCGTTTAAAAGTGCGAGAGAAATGACTTTGATCAGCAAAGCCGTTAGCCAGAGCGATCTCAGAAAGCGTGGCAGCGGACATTGCCAGCGACCGGCAGGCACTTTCCATTCGCAGCCTTAAGATGTAATCGCCGACTGTGCAACCCTGGTGCTTTCGAAATTGACGGGCTAAATGGCCTGGATGAACATCAACCGTTTTGGCAATGGTCATTAATGTGAGTGTTTCCGAAAACTGGGAATGCAATAGCTCAACGACGGTCCGAAGCCATTTCGGAGGGCTTTGGCCACGTGCGAAAACCTGGCTGCGAGAAACTTCCGCAAGCATTTCAAGCGTTAGGCCTTCTACGGCAAGAGGCGTAAACGCATCCATCAGTTTAAATTCGCGGTATAAATTCATTATTAAGCGACTTACGCTTCCGTTTTTAAATTCTATCGAGTGTTGCAGTGTCGAGGGACTCGGGTTCAGATGCGCGAGCCAATCGCGCGCTATCTCAAAGTGAAAACAACGACTACCTTTGTCCAGGTAGTGATTGGCGTGAACCTCGTTGGCTGGCATGAATAAAACGGTTGAAGGTTCGCACATCCGGCTTTCTGCGCCGTACCGTTCTTCGAAGCTGCCCTGAAGGACCAGAGAGAAACAGGGTTGCTCGTGGGCATGCTTCGGCAATTTCAATTTCGGAGCATACACCTTCTCAGTAAAGATAAAACTGCCTACCTTTTGCTTTCTCAAAACGGCTTCAGCGTTACCACCATAAGAAAGGTTCAGCGACATTTTCGAAGCGTCTCCAGTTAAACGGACTTCCGCGGCTGACGAATATCTAAAATCTGAGCAACAGGCGGCGTGCCGGCATTATAAGCGACCGGTCACGAATGAGCCCGCTTTCTTGACAGAAGTGCTAGTGGCCGTTAGTCTTACCGTTTCTTTTCAGGGAGAGATTTAAATTATGGCGAAGCGAACCTTTCAGCCGAACAACAGACGACGCGCCAAGACTCACGGCTTTCGCGCACGAATGGCGACCAAAGCGGGTCGACTTGTGCTCAAACGCCGACGTGCAAAAGGGCGTAGCCGGCTGACACCAGCGCACTACTAAGCGGCGGACTCCTAACGAATCGTGGTTCATGACGGTACATTTGCGAGCAAGCCAGGAATTTCAAAAGGTTTATCGCAAGGGCAAGCGTTATGACGGAACGCTGATTACCGCTTTTGTACTTCCCAACAAGCTGGCCCACAACCGGTTTGGCGTAACGGCTTCACGCAAAGCACTGGGAAAAGCAGTCGATAGGAATCGCGCGCGACGGCTGCTGAAAGAAACGTTTCGTTTGAAAACAACATCGCTGTGTGCGCTGCAAAGCAAATACGATTGGGTGTTGAACGCGAAGCGAGGGCTGTCGGCGATCAAGATACATGCAGCGTTGGACGAGTTTGAAAAGCTGATTTCGAGAGTGGCTCAGGAAGAAGCCAAACCCAGTGGTTTGGGTGAGCGTCGTGAAGTCTTTACTAATCGCACTACTTAGATTCTACAAGCTAGCCATTTCACCATTTCTTCCATCCGCTTGCAGGTTCTCGCCCACATGTTCGGTGTACGCCGCCGAGGCTATCAGTAAGTACGGAGCGTTGCGCGGAAGCGGTCTGGCTGTCCGCCGATTGCTGCGCTGTCATCCGTTTAGTACAGGCGGGTACGACCCGGTCAAATAGTTCAATCGAGCTGAATGCAACAGAAACGTTTAATCATCGCGCTGCTGATCTCCACAGCCATTTTGTTTGTGTGGGGTTATTTTGTTCCAACCCCGCAAACTCCAAAACCTGGACCAACACCATCGCCATCGGCAGCAGCGACACTTCAGTCGGCAGCTTCTCCAGACCAGTCGCCCGTCATACAGGCCACGCCCGCAGCGTCACCAAATGTCACTCCAGCGACGGTAGTCAACGCCGCCCCGCGCCGCAATATCGTAATAAAAACGCCTTTATTTGACGCGAAATTCGATAGCCAAGGCGCCGAAGCAATTAGCTGGATCATCAGGAAAAATAAGGACACAAACAATCCCATCTACTCAGTGGGCGGCACTAAACAAAACCCAATGCCGCTCGAGTTGATCTCGGCCGAGGGGCTCAACAGACAACCGCGGCAGGCGCCGCTGCAACTGCTCACCGCAGATGCATCCCTGAACCAGTTGCTGATGTCGAGTTCCTACGCCGTGGAAGGTGTTGATGGTTCTGGTGATGCTGAGGTTAGCGTCGGAGCTAACGAGAGCAAACGAATAACTTTTCGATTCAGTGATCCCGCGACCGGCGTCGAGGTGACGAAAACGATTGTTGTCGATGGAAACAGCTACGATGCCGATCTCGAAATCTCGATCACTCGCGGCGGTCAGGCGGTCCCCGCGAAACTACGCGTTGGACCAAGCATCGGTGATCAGGGGATCAAGCATTACACGTTCTATTCGGTCGCCCCGGAAGGCGTCGCGTCGGTCGGCAACCCACCGGAAGTCGCACGTCACTTCGCCACATCGATCAATAGCAGCTCCGACAAACTGGATATCGGTGGACCAGTGGACTGGGGCGCTGTTGGCGACACCTATTTCGCGATGGCCGCTATTCCCGCCAGGTCGCTTGATGGGCTACAGCTAACAACTACTCAATACAACCATGAAGTAAACGGAACGCGCGAAAGCCGCTTTCTGATTGACGCCTGGGTGCCGGTCCCAACCGACGGTTCCCGCACAGTGCTTTACGCGGGGCCCAAGGACCACTTCATCATCACCGAGACTAACAGTGCGATTAGCCAGGCTGTCGGGAGATCGATCGATCTCGAAGGGTTGATTGATTACGGTTGGTTTAGTTGGATGTCGAAGCCGCTCGCAGTCCCAATTCTAAAGGCTATTAAGTGGCTGAAACAGTTAACGGGCAATTACGGCATCGCTATAATTCTGTTCACGATCATTATTTATTCGCTGTTTTTCCCGCTGAAGTGGCGCTCCTCAAAAGCCATGAAGAAGGCGCAAAAGTTGGCGCCAAAGATGAAGGAGCTGCAGGACAAGATCAAAGGGATGAAGCCGAACGACCCGCGTCTGAAGGAATTGCAGGTCGAACAACTCAGGCTGATGAAGGAGGGAAACCCGCTCGGTGGCTGTCTCCCCCTGCTGTTGCAGATGCCCTTTCTCTTTGCCCTGTACCGGGCTATCACCATTTCATTGGACTTCAGGCAGGCGACATTTCTGTGGCTGCCCGACCTTTCCGCCGGCGACCCGTATCACATCCTCGAGTTCCTGATGTCTGGAACGATGATCGTGTTGCAGTTGATCACACCGGCCCCATCGGCGGATCCTCTGCAAAGAAAAATGATGGCCATCGGGATGCCGCTGTTTATGTTGTATGTGCTGTGGGGCGCGCCGTCGGGATTGCTTTTGTACTGGCTCGTTGGCAATATCGTCGGCTTCAGTCAGCAGTTCATCATCAACCGCCTGACCAGGTCAGAGGACGACGAACCTCCGCCGGCTGATCAAAAAACGAAGGGTTCAAAGAAGCGTTCGGCGGCGCCGCAACCGTCGCAAGCCTGATTCGGTCGAAGAGAGTCTGAGCTACATGGAAAACGCGTGTAACAATGCCGGCAAATTTCTCGAGTCACTGTTTGAGTCAACCGGGCTCGAACTAAACGTGACGGTGAAGGAATCGGCAGCTGAATGTCTGCTCGACCTTAGTGGGCCCGACACGGAGCTGTTGCAAGCCGAAGGGGCTGAGCTGTTGCAGGCATTACAGCATCTCGTAACACAAGCCTATGGTCGCAAACTGGCGGAAGGCCAAAGACTCTTCTGCGACGTCGAAGGATTTCGCGCCACTCGCGAAGCAGAGTTGCGAGCAATGGCCAACCATGCCGCCGACCGCGTCCGCACAACTGGTGTCCCGTTTGTCTTCGGCGAAATGAATTCAAACGAGCGCCGGATTATTCACCTTACGCTCGCCGAACAAGAGGACATCTTCACCGAGTCCATAGGCGACGGCGCGGCGCGAAAGCTCCGGGTAGTCAAGAAACCTTCCGCTTAACTACAATCCCTCCGTAAAACGTAAGCCGGATTTAGTTATGGACACTATCGTTGCAGCTGCAACACCTTCAGGGCGAAGTGCGATCGCCGTAGTCCGCCTCAGCGGACCAACAGCACTCGACATCGCACGACTGTTGGTCCATGACGACTCGTTCTCTCCGCGACCGAACCAGGTAATTCTTAAAGATCTCAAGACAGATGATGGTGCGGTGATGGATCAGGCGCTGGTCACGTTTTTCAAGGCGCCGCATTCATTCACCGGCGAAGATATGGTTGAGATCAGTTGCCATGGATCGCCCGTTGTCGTCCGCCGATTGCTGGATCGTATTCAACAACTCGACGGCCGGCTCGCGGGCCCGGGTGAATTCACCCTGCGCGCGTGCCGTAACGGAAAGATGAACCTCAGCCAGGCCGAAGCGATCCGCGATCTGATCGACGCGCGAACTGCCGCGGCCGCACAACTGGCAACACGTCAGTTGAAAGGTGAATTATCAAATGCACTCAGCGAGTGTAAGCAATACCTGATAGATGTGATTGTGAAATTGGAGTCAGCGCTCGAATTTGTCGAAGATGACTTACCGGAATTACAGCGCATGGCCGTGATTGATGAACTGGCGGCTGTACGAAGTACAGTGGACCAACTAGCGAAGTCATATGAGTCGGGACATTTGGTGCGCGACGGTCTAAACGTCGCGTTTGTGGGACGACCCAATGTCGGTAAGTCCAGTCTTTTCAATAAGTTACTAACACGCGATAGAGCGATCGTTACGGAGCTGCCAGGAACCACGCGCGATAGTTTGACCGAGACGATCGCCTTGAATGGAATTCCGGTGACCCTCACAGATACTGCCGGCATCCGCGAGGCGGGCGACAGAATAGAAGCGATCGGTGTGGAGCGAACGCACCGAGCGATGGCTGACGCCGACTTACTCGTTGTAGTACTTGACGGTTCGACGGAGATTCAGGCGGAAGATCGACGAGTGCTTGAACGCGCACGCGCTGCACGACACGTGGTCGCGGTTAATAAGTCTGATCTGGTGTTACGCGCCGATCCCGAAGAAATGTTAGATGGCTCGAAGGTGGTCCATGTTTCGGCAGTCACCGGTGGAGGACTGACTGATCTTTCTGCTGCTATACTTGAGCCCTTCGGTTCAGTTGATGCAGAGTCCGTCGGCCTGTTAGTCACTGACAGCCGGCATTGTGATTTGCTGCTTCGAGCCACTGCGGCGTTGGAAGAATCTGCGTCACTTATGAGGGACGGCGCGAGTGAGGAATTAGTGCTGGTTGGTCTACACAACGCTCTAAGGTACTTGGGAGAGATAACCGGGGAGACGACGACTGACGAGATCCTCGGCCGGATTTTCAGTACCTTCTGCATCGGTAAGTAGTAATGATTTTCGATGAAGCTTTTGACGTTGTAGTGATTGGCGGCGGACACGCCGGCTGCGAGGCCGCGTCCGCCGCCGCCCGCCTCGGTGCGAACACCGCACTCGTCACGATCAACCTGGATCTGATTGGTCAGATGTCCTGCAACCCCGCGGTCGGTGGGATCGCCAAGGGCCACTTGGTGCGGGAGATCGATGCCCTGGGCGGAATTATGGGTCGCGTAATCGATCGAGCGGGGATTCAGTTTCGGCTGTTGAATAGATCGCGAGGCCCGGCGGTCCAGTCTCCGCGAGCCCAAGCAGACCGATCGCTATATCGGACGGAGATGAGGGCGGTGTTGGAGAACACCCCGAATCTGCATCTGCGCCAGGGAATGGTTTCGAATTTACTGTTGTCTAACGACAGAATCGCCGGGGTCTCCATGCAGGATGGCCGACAGATTGGCGCTAGAGCAGTAGTAATCGCGGCTGGTACCTTCCTAAACGGGCTGATCCATACGGGTCGAACAACATACACGGCCGGCCGTGCGGGAGAGCCTGCATCGATCGAACTAGCTGAAGCATTAAAGCGTTTGGGATTTCCCGTCGGCAGATTGAAGACCGGAACGCCTCCGCGACTCGACGGTAGAACCATTAACTGGGACGCGTTTGAGCCACAATCGGCAGACGAACACCCGGTGCCGTTTTCGTTTGCCACCGACGAAATTCATCAGCCCCAGATCCGTTGTTACGTTGGCTACACCTCCGAAAAACTTCACAATGCCATTCGTCGGAACCTGCATGAGTCGCCGCTTTATTCAGGGAAAATTAAAGGTGTTGGGCCGAGATACTGCCCTTCGATCGAAGACAAAGTGGTTAAGTTTGCCGACAAAGATCGTCACCAGCTATTTCTCGAACCCGAGGGTCACAACACCAACGAAGTTTATCTGAACGGTTTCTCCACCTCGCTACCGGCGGCGATGCAGCAAGAACTGGTGCGAATGATTCCGGGGATGGAAGAAGTAAGGATCATTCGGCCCGGATATGCGATCGAGTATGACTATGTGGATCCGCGCGAATTGGGACCCGATTTGCAATGTCACCGTTTGCCGGGACTGTTCCATGCGGGACAGGTGAATGGAACTACCGGATATGAGGAGGCTGCTTGTCAGGGGCTTGTTGCCGGAATTAATGCGGCCACGTCAGTTCAGGGGCGAAACAGTTTCAATCTGCGACGGGAGGAGTCGTACATTGGTGTTCTGGTTGACGATTTGATTCGGCAAGGCGTGGACGAGCCGTACCGGATTTTCACATCAAGAGCCGAATATCGACTCGCACTCCGACACGACAACGCTGACGAACGGCTGAGCAAGTATGGCAGGGAAGTGGGATTAGTAGGCGACCGAGAGTGGGAGCGATTCAATCAACGGCGAGACCGTATAGCAAAGGTGAGAAAGACCCTGGGTTCGGAGCGCCTGAAAGCCACCGACCCGGCTTATTCTGCTGTGAAGCTGCTGGTTGGTGAACTACCCGAATCAATCACCCTGGGCGAACTCGCCAAGCGATCCGGTGTTCACAGTCAACACATTCGACAGCTTTTGCCGACCACGATCAGAAGCGAGACGACGAACGCTGACCTTGAATTTGCGTTGGCCGATAATCTTTACTCCGGCTACATCAAAACACAGGAGGCTGCGATAAGCCGACTCAACAGCCATGACACGACGCCTATCCCGTCGACGCTTAGCTTCCGGACGATGAGCGGTCTTTCGCACGAGATGGTAGAGCGGCTCGAGCGTGTGCGTCCCCGGACTTTTGGGCAGGCTCGAACCATCCCAGGAATGACCCCAGCCGCGCTCTCCACTCTCCTTTTTAGCGTAACTTCACCAAATTAAAGGGTTAGCGATGTTTCACGTGTCCCGTTTACCTGAATGGGACACGTGAAACATCCTCATAAAACGGCGCAGCCCATCCAAATGTGTTATCCACAAGGCAATATGTGGTAGTTTTAGCGCCCAATCGGTCGTCGGCGAATAAATGGCGAAAATCATAGCGATTGCTAATCAGAAGGGCGGGGTCGGTAAAACGACTACTGCGGTAAACCTTGCTGCCGTTTTAGGCTCAACCCTTCGCGTGCTACTCGTTGATGCGGATCCGCAGGGAAACGCGACGTCGGGTATCGGGATCCAACGAGGCAGTTTTAGGAAGAGTATTTATCAGTGCATCGTCGTGGGTGACTCCGTGACCGAGGCGCTGCTGTCCACCGAGATACCCGGGCTTCAAGTGCTGCCCGCGAATAAGGACCTCGCCGGAGCTGAAGTTGAATTAGTCGAAATGGAGCGGCGTGAATTCCGGCTTCGCGAGGCATTGGCGCCCGTTCTCGATAGCTTCGATTACATCATCATTGATTGTCCACCCTCGCTTGGTCTGCTGACCCTTAACGCTCTCACCGCCGCCCACTCGCTGCTCGTTCCCATTCAATGTGAGTATTACGCGCTGGAGGGTGTGACTGAACTCTTCGACACGCTGGCGCGAATTCGAAGATTACACAATCCCAGCCTTACAATCGAAGGCCTGCTGCTCACGATGTACGACGAGAGGACGAACCTCGCTTCGGCCGTTGCCGCCGACCTTCGAGACTTCTATGGCCGCCAGGTCTTCGAAACGGTCATTCCCAGAAACGTGCGACTAGCGGAAGCTCCCAGTTACGGCAAGCCAATTACGCTGTACGACCCGCACTCACGGGGCGCCGATGCGTACTTCCAGTTAGGTAAGGAGATCATTGCCCATGACACGAAAGGCATTGGGTCGGGGGCTGGGGGCGTTGCTCTCGGCTGAAGGCGCTGCTACAGCAACGGAAGACGCGAATGAAATTCCGATAGACTTAATCGACCCCAGTTCGTTACAGCCTCGCAGTGTTTTCGATGAAACCAAGCTCGATGAGCTAGCGCAGTCCATTACCGCCAACGGCGTCGTCCAGCCGCTTCTGCTCCGCCGCCATGGGCCACGTTACGAACTGATCGCCGGCGAGCGACGCTGGAGGGCTGCTCAGTTGGCGGGACTGTCGAAGGTCCCGGCCGTCATTCGAAATGTGCCGGATGACAAGGTCCTGGAGCTTGCGCTAATCGAGAACATTCAGCGAGAAGATTTGAATCCGATCGAAGAGGCGCGCGCTTACAAGAAGTTGATCGATACCGTGGGTCTGACCCAGGAGACGGTGGCTGAACGTGTCGGCCGAGATCGCTCATACGTCACCAACTACTTGCGTCTGCTGAAACTGCCAAACGATCTGCAGGAGTTGCTGCAACGAGGAAAGATATCCACTGGGCACGCACGGGCTCTTCTGGGCGCCGAGCACGTTGAGGTGCAGCGCCGATTGGCGAGGAAAGTGATTGATCAGGATCTTTCTGTGCGTGCTACCGAGCAGTTGGTGCGCCAGACGGTTGAGCCTCGGCAGAAAAAGACGCGGGTCGCTCAGGCGGTGGATCCTAATGTCCGAGCAGCAGAGACTAAGCTGAGGCGACAGTTTGGGACACAGGTAAGAATCGTCACCGAAGAGTCCGGCAAGGGGAGAATCGAACTGGAGTTTTACAATCCAAGCGATTTGGATCGACTCTATAGCATGCTCACCCGCCCGTAGTACAACGTACAGCCGCATCGGCCGCGGTTAGACACCTAGTGGCTGTACAAAGTACAACGTGCCGGGACAGCACCGGTTACGGAGTGAAGCTCATCCCGGGGCTGCTCTCCTTGCCGCCGCGGGTGACTGCCTCGTGCCCTGGAAGCTGAAAGCCGTGATTTGCAGCTTGCTCTGCTTGACCCTGTTTTGAAGCGGGTGTTAGACTCCGTCGCTTTTGCCTAAGTCATAATTGCCAGTGAGTTTTGGGGGTGACGCGTTTGTTTTTGGCGTTCGCGGGGAATGCGATCCAACTGGTGCCTGACGGCACGATAATCCTTCATCTTATCCTAATCATCTTGATGGTTGCGATTTTGAACGCGACCCTGCTGAAGCCCATTAATCGGGTGCTGCAGGAGCGTGAGCGTCTGACCGCCGGGAGACTCACCGAAGCCCAATCTGTCCTCTCGAACGTCGAGGAGAAGATGCGTGAGTATGAACGGCAGCTACGCGAGGCCCGGTCAGAAGGTTACGCGCTACTCGAATCCGAACGGGCCACGTTGACGAAAAGTCGGGAGCAAAAGTTAGCCGAGTTGCGCGCTGAGATTGCAGCCTTGCTGGCAGAGGAGAAAGAGCAATTGGCAGTTGAAGCGGCGCGCGCGCGGGCGACACTGGACATTGATTCGCAAAAACTTGCGCGCGACATCAGTCAACAGATTTTGCGTCGACCCCTTAGCGGCGAAGTCAAGACATAGGACACAGGTAAGCCACAACGTGTTTGCAGCATTTATCGTACATGCGACCTTAGCCACTTTTCTGGCTGGAGAATATCCGTGGTGGAACTATCCCAGCCTCGAGGCCTGGAAGTTTCTCAATCTGCTCGTGCTGATCCTGCTGGCTTGGTTCTTACACCGGCGATACGGCCGGCCGCTCCGCGAGGCGTTGCGCGCTCGCCGCGAGCGAATCAAGTTGGAGCTGGAAACAGCTAAGGCGGAGCGTGATTTAGCGTACGCGAAACTGGCTGAAGTCGAGACTCGTTTTCAGAAACTTGACGCCGAAGTCTCCACTATCAAAGAGAGATCGAAAGCTGAAGCCGAAGCTGAAAGTCGCCGACTGGAGACGGCCACAGAGCAAGAGCTGGCCCGGATTCGGGAAAACGCGAAACGTGAGTTGGAAAATGCGGGGAAGCAGGCGAAGCAGGAACTGCGAAAATTCGCTGCCCAGGAAAGCGTCCGGCGTGCGGAGGAGATATTGGCCCGTGAAATTAAGCCAGAGGACGACGCACGTTTGACCACGCTTAATTTGCAGGATCTCGGGAGGACTACATCGTGAGTTCAATGACGGTAGCCCGCCGATATGCTTCCGCGCTTGCCGACGTACTCGTCGACCAAAACGAAGAAGCAGTGGTCCGTGAAGAGCTGAATGCCTGGGAACAACTGGTTGCGGGCAATCCGTTGCTGCTGGAGGCCTTAACCAATCCCACCGTTCCGTACGATCAAAAAGGCAAGGTGCTAAACGAACTGATCGCGAAAGCGAATGTTCGGCCCACTACTGCCAACTTCCTGCGCGTGCTGTTAAGGAACCAACGGTTTGCAGAGTTGCCGCAGATCAACGCAAAGCTGGGAGACATCATGGATGAACGTGCCGGCGTTGTCAGTGCCGAAGTGATTTCGGCTCGGCCCATCTCAGAACCGGTTCGACGGGCGCTCGAAGAGACGCTACAGAAGATCACAAACAGAAAAGTGCGGCTGAATTTTGCAACGGATGAAACCCTGTTGGGCGGAATCGTGACACGGATCGGGTCAACCATCTATGACGGTTCGGTACGAAGCCAGCTTGAGCGTCTCGGACAGGAATTAGCCAGTTAACGAGGAAATATGGAACCAATCAGAGCAGACGAAATCAACGAAATTATTCGCAAGCAGATCGAAAACTTCGAAACCGGCGTAACGGTAATGGAAGTCGGCACCGTGATTAAGGTCGGCGATGGGATCGCCGAGATTCACGGCCTGGAAAAGGTCATGGCTGGCGAGCTGTTGGAATTTCCGCATGACGTGCGCGGACTGGCCCTCAACCTCGAAGAAGACAAAGTCGGCGCCGTGTTGTTTGGCGACTACCAAACGATCAAGGAAGGCGACCTGGTAAAACGAACCGGTCGCATCATGCAGGTGCCCGTCGGTGACGCAATGGTTGGACGTGTTGTCGACGCACTCGGAAACGCCATCGATGATAAGGGCCCTATCGTTACGGATACGTATCTTCCCATCGAGCGTATGGCGCCGGGCGTCGTCGACCGGCAGCCGGTTAAGGAATCGTTGCAGACAGGACTCAAAGCGATTGACGCGATGGTACCTATTGGTCGTGGTCAACGCGAATTGATCATCGGCGATCGCCAAACTGGAAAGACGGCAGTAGCAGTTGACGCGATCATTAATCAAAAGGGCAAGGACGTAATTTGTATTTACGTTGCGATCGGACAGAAGGCTTCGACGGTGGCCCAGGTGGTCAAAACACTGGAAACCTTCGGCGCACTCGAATACACCATCGTAGTCAAAGCCACCGCATCAGATCCCGCAGCCATGCAGTTTCTCGCACCATATGCGGGCGCGGCGATGGGTGAATATTTCCGCGACAACGGCCGGCATGCACTGACGATTTACGACGACCTGTCAAAACAGGCTGCCGCCTATCGCGAGATTTCGCTTTTGCTGCGGCGGCCACCGGGTCGTGAAGCTTACCCGGGAGACGTTTTCTATCTCCACTCGCGTTTGCTCGAGCGCGCTGCCAAGTTGTCTGACGCGAAAGGCGGAGGCTCGCTGACCAGTTTGCCGATCATCGAAACCCAGGCAGGCGACATCTCCGCTTACATTCCTACAAACGTAATCTCGATTACTGATGGCCAGATATTTCTCGAAGCCGACTTATTCAACAGTGGTATTCGTCCGGCCATCAACGTCGGCAACAGCGTCTCGCGTGTAGGTGGTTCTGCACAGATTAAGGCGATGAGACAAGTTGCCGGAACACTGCGTATCGATCTGGCGCAGTTTCGCGAACTGCAAGCGTTTGCTCAATTCGGTTCGGACCTCGATAAAGCTACGCAAGCCCAGTTGGCGCGCGGTGAGCGGTTAGTTGAGATTCTGAAGCAGCCGCAATACCAACCCATGCCGGTTGAAGACCAGGTGTTAGGGATTTGGGCGGCAAGTAATGGTTACGCTGATGACGTGCCGGTGGAAGATGTCCGCAGTTTTGAAGCTGAGCTGCTGAAGTTTGTGCAAAACGCGCATCCTGGGGTGTTACAAGCCATTCGTGAGAAGAAAACATTGACGGACGAGATTCTTACCGATCTAAAGCAGGTGCTATCCGACTTTAAAGATATCTGGAAAGACCGCGCTCCCGCCGCGACTCCGCTGGCGGCGGCAACTCCGGCGTCCGCGACTGCCGGAGCATAACCAAACGGAATGCCGAATCTTTTAGACATCCGCCGGCGTCTCAAGTCGGTGAAGAACACGCAGCAAATTACAAAGGCCATGAAGATGGTCTCGGCTGCGAAGTTGAAGCGCGCACAGGATCGCGTGGTGACGGCGCGTCCCTTTGCCAACAAGATGGGCGAGGTTCTTAGCGGTCTTGCCGATCGTACTGATGAGGATTTTCACCATCCGCTGCTCGACGCCCGCGGTGACGAAAATTATCTCCTGGTACTGATCACCGCCGACAAAGGTCTATGCGGGGCCTTCAACACCAACCTGATCAAGGCCGCGCAGGCTTTCATAAAGGAAAACCCCGGCAAGCAGGTGGAGATAGTCGCAGTCGGACGGAAGGGCCGCGATTTCTTCAAGCGAAGAAACGCAAACATGGCTAACGAGTACGTCGGCCTAACCGGCAAGGGCCGTGTGGAATTTTCCGAAGCCCTCGAGGTGGCGCGCGATGTGATCAAGCGTTTTACTGAAGACGAGGGAGTCGACAAG
>DATEPF010000128.1:0-3314 GCA_035273325.1 Pyrinomonadaceae bacterium
GGGCCAATGCACGAGCGCGCTCCAGCCTTTCTGCGGCGGGGTCGAAATTCCGTTGGCGCAGGGCCAGCAGTCCCCAGTTGGCCCATCCGGCTGGTTCAGCCGGGACTAATTGCGTTACTTGAGCGAGCTTGTTGTCTGCACGCACATCGTCCCCAACCTGGAGTGCGGCAAGTCCGACGTAAAAAGCCCTGACCACCTCGTTGTATTCTTTGGACGATTTCGCCGGTAGTTTGACGCCTGACTGGCATGCCGCGGTCAGCAATAGTGCGAGCAGGAACACAATGCCCGCGTGATGATGATGCGAGTGTTTGATTGTCACTTCAGAAGGAAGATGCGACGCAGGAGGGTAGAGCAGACCCTCGTCTGTCTGACGTTGATAAACACAAACTAAACATTCTAGTGATCAACCAGGACAGACAGGAATGTCTGTCCCACTTTGCCTGAATTGGAGCGCCAAGATAGCACATCGCCGGGAGTAGGCTCTGCACCTTCTGGCGGATAAGGTCCTCCAACTAAAGTATGAGTTCCGGATTACTGTTAAACGGTACCATCGCACCAAAGTCATGAAGTAATACACCAGCGACGCGGATTCTGGTAATTCGTGTAATTCGTGTTATTCGTGGATCCGTTTTTTAGGTGCAAAAGTACGATCCACGAAATACACGAAACACACGCCTTTGGCGCTGAAAGAGGAGAACTAAATGTCGAATGACGAAGTATTAGCTAACCAGCGGACAATCATTGCTAACCAAAAGACAATCATGGAAAACCAGGAGCTAATCAAGACCAACCAGGCAAAGCTGGACCAGGCACTCTCGAACCAGGCGACGATCATATCGAACCAGAAGTCAATCCTTTCGAATCAAACGAAGCTGGACACTGTCATCGCCAACCAGGAGCGAATTTTAGCGAATCAGGAACGCATATTGGGTAAGTGAAAACTGGATTTCACTGCGAGAAGATTTTTGATCCGCGTGGCTCCCCGGTGTTTTAATGCTTCCACCTGCTCCGCGTGTTAAAACTTTGTCCATGAAAATACGTGCGTTTGTCTTCTATCCGCTCTTATTCGCTCTGTTTGCGTCTGTTCTCTTCTTAACCCACGGATCTTTGGCCCATCTACGATCCCTCCAAACACAAACTGAGCCACCTGCAAGCGCGCGCGAACAAGCCTACCGCGCCAACAATATCGGTGTGGCCCTACTCGAGCAGTTCAAACACAAGGAAGCCGCAGACTCTTTCAGGACCGCCTTGAAGATCGATCCAAAGCTAAACCTCGCGCGCATCAACCTCGGCATCGCCTTGTTTAATTTGCCCGATCTTCCCGGGGCCCAGCGTGAGGCGCAAGCTGCGGTAACCGCGTCACCTGAAGTTCCTCAGCCTTACTACATCATTGGCCTCATTGCGAAACTACAAAGCAGACCTGAACAAGCACTGGCCGCATTTCAACGTGTGCTGCAGATTGATCCGAACGATGTCGGGACCAGTATCAACCTGGGCCAACTGTTTGCGCAGCAGCGGAAATATCCGGAGGCCATTGCCGCGTTTCGGATAGCACTTGCGGCGGAACCTTACAATGCGACGGCCCTTTACAATCTCGGTCAGGCCCTGATGAGAACAGGTCAACGGGAAGAAGGTCTGAAGGTAACTGAACGCTTCAAACAGTTACGCGAGAGCGGAAGCGCGACCCACCTGGGACAAAACTATCTGGAACAAGGCCGTTACGCTGAAGCTATTGCTTCGACAGGCGCAGAACCGGAGTTGATTGATCGAACGACCCCGGCCGTTACCTTTACAGATGCCACCGCGGCTATGTTACCGGCGGCGGCCGCGAACTCAGCGAGCACCCTAACTCCATTAATCTTTGGTGCGCGTTTCAATGTATCCAACTGGAATGAAGTGGCCCGTCACGACGTTGCGGCTTCCTTCGGGGGCAGCACAACTCTTTTTGATATGGATGCTGACGGACACCTCGACCTGCTTTGGCTGAATGCCAGGTCCCAGCATTTATTTCGCGGCAGCTCCGGCAAGTTCAGTGATGTCACTCAGCAATCGGGCGCGGTGGCCGCCAAGTTCACCGGTACACCAATTGGAGCCGTCGCCGGAGACTACGACAACGACACCAAACCCGATCTGTTCGTCATACGCGACGGCAGCCTATCGCTTTATCACAACGATGGCGCCGGCAAGTTTTCAGACGTAACCGCCGCAGCGGGCATTCCCTCTTACCCCTATCTCCCATCATCAGTGGCATTTGTTGATCTGGACCATGATGGTGATCTGGACCTGTTCATCACCGCAGTGGCGGATCTTTCGCAAGCGCCGAAGGGACAGGGTGTCTTCCCTGATGAATTCGCGATGGCCCCCAATCTCTTAATGAGGAATGACGGTAATGGAAAGTTTACCGATATAACTGCAGCGGCGAAGCTACAGTCTACCGGACATGCCGTAGCGGTTATTCCCACAGACTTCAACAACCGTCGCGACATGGATCTGCTCGTTGTTAATTATGGAAGGCCTCTCGTCCTCTACAGCAACCAACGCGATGGCACGTTTCGCGATGTAGCAAAAGATGTTGGCCTCGATATCTCAGCAGCGTGGACATCTGCGGCCGCGGGGGATCTTAACAAGGATGGATTCACGGACTTCTTTTTCGGCAAGGCAAACGGGCCAGGTATTTTTGCCGTCAGCGACGGAAAGGAAAAATTCAAGATAGCTGAGGCCCCTGCCGGCTCGGACGGAGCGCTCGCTGTTCAATTTTTCGACTACGACAACGATGGACTTCTCGATGTGATAATGGTGACGAACAAGGGTCTACGCGTCTGGCGAAACATTGGGAACGGATGGACAGATACGAGCGAACGCGCCGTAACTAGCGGTCTCGCGGCTCACCGCCCTTTTAACGCCGCCGACATCGATAACGACGGAGATACAGACCTCGTTTTACCTTCGGGTTCTGAAGTGCGGATTGCCCGTAACGACGGTGGAAACAGCAATCAGTCGCTGAGAGTTAGGCTTAGCGGCAAAGTGAGTAACCGCAGCAGTGTAGGCGCGAAGATTGAAGCTCGCTCCGGCAGTTTGGTACAGAAACTTGAAACATCGTCGGTTAGTCCAGCAATTACGCCGGCAGACGTAATCTTCGGTCTCGGTAAGCGGCGGGTGGCGGACGCTGTGCGGGTGCTCTGGCCGGCGGGAATTGTGCAAGCGGAGACCGCGATCGTCGCCACTCCTCGCACGCGAGTTGCGACCTTGGACGTGATCGAGCTCGACCGCAAACCTTCATCGTGTCCGTATCTGTACGCATGGAACGGCCACCG
>DATEPF010000129.1:0-5730 GCA_035273325.1 Pyrinomonadaceae bacterium
TCTCGACAAGAGCAGAACCGGTGAGCGAAGCGACCGGGTCGCGCGGAATAGAGTCCACTTGAGTTCAGTTTACTGAGGCGACCCGGTCGCTGCGCTCACCGGTTCTGCTGTACCGTCGAACTTACTACGTACAATAGTTGAGCCCGTCCCCTTGAAGAACTATAGTCAACACTGAGGCGTGACTATGAATAACTTATCGTACAAGTCAAAGGTGCATTTCTTCTTTGGATGTGGCTTATTGCTGGTCTTCGGCTATCTGGCGGTGATTAATTTACTTAATGGGCAAACCTTCTGGTCGGCGATCGTCGGGGCTTTAGGCAACATTCGTCCCCTCGAGTACGGTATGTACTTCGCTTTTTGGTACTGGTTATCTCGCGGTCAACAAACGAACTCACGTTCCGAGCTGACGACGTTGAACCTTCGCGGGGACATCACCTGAACTACCTACCGGCGCTTTCTGCTTTTTGCTTTCGTAGGTGAAGTCCTGGCTTTTTGTTTCTGTCGCGTTGCTTTTTCCCGCTTCTCAGCCGGCTTTGGCTCTTCTGATTTGGCTGTAGTTTCTTCTGAGTCTTCTTCTTCTTCTTCGGGATCCGCGCCTGCTGCTTCCAATGAAGCTCTGATCAAATCATCACTCGGCCGTCGGCCATCGAGGAACGCAAATACGTGGTAGTTTGCGTTCCGCTCACGTATTACCTCGATTCGCCCGTCGCGTTTCAAACGCGCCAGCTCGTTCATCACAAAGTTCTGCTCGGCTACGCTCATGTAGCGATAGTTAATGTCGAAAGCTAAACCCGTGGAGTGTGGTGGCGTATCGATCGTCACCGCATTCCGGTTCACGCGGCGCAAACCGTGCTGGTATTGTTCGGTTCGGAACAGGGAACTCACGGGCAGAGGACGATTAAATTGGCGATAATACGAGCCGGCCACTTCTTCAAGTATCTTCACCGCTTCCGGCCGAAGCGAACTCAGCATGTGGACTTTGAAAGATTGGCGCTCCGCAGGACTTTTCAAGTCGTAGGAACGGCCGCCAAGATTCTTCGCCAAAGATTCCAACACTTCGTGATCGCGGAAGAGTGTCTCCCTGGAATGCCCCGGAGGAAGCTCGCTGGCGCCGCTATAGAACTGCTCCAGCCGCTCTTTCTCTTCCGCTGTTTCATGCAACTCGTTTTCGCGTGCGGATATCTGCTTCTGTAGCTCGCGCTGTTTTTCGTTTTCACCTTTCTTCACCGATCCTAATTGGTCTTTCAGGGTCTGAAGCTCCCGCTCAAGTCTTGTTCGAGTTTCTTCCAAACGTTTGGAACCGTCAGCGACTGTCGCCTCGCTGTAGAGTTCGATCGTGATCGATTCGGGGATTGAGCGCGTTGGCTGTGGACTCCCAGATTCGACCGGGGGCTGGTAATAACGGGCGAACGGTTTCTCGTCCGCTCTTTCACCAACCTTGTACAGCACGTAAGTTTGCGTCGCAGCGGGCAGAGCCGTCACTTCACCGCTGTGGTGCATGCGCGCCAGATCCACGAAGTCCTGACATGTCCCGACGTTATGTTCCGCAACTTCGGCGACCTGAGTCGCCAGAAACCAATGACGGTCTTCGTAGTGTTTCAACTCCGGCGGGATCTCATGTGCGACTTTTTCTTCGGTGAGACGGGGCTCCTTGATTTTATCGACGGCCTCCGCCCAGGAAAGACTGCTGGTGTTATTTTCAGATTCCGACGCGTATACCCAGAAGCGGTGCCACTTCAAACCACCAAAGCGGAACCCCGCCCATAAAGCGCCTGTGACGGCAATAATCACAAGGAATAGAAGTAGAAATCGTTTACGCATAACTCTACGGTTTAATGCAATTTGCGCGCAGCAGAAGCGTTCTGCGATTAACCAGTGCAACGTTAGGCATTGGCCGGGACATCACTGCATTGGCCGTTCGGATTCGGTTAATCGCTCCGGCTATAACGTTTCGAATCTGGACACCAAGACTAAGTGATCAGTGTTGACCGGAAACGGCGGGCAGGTTATTTTTATTATGCAAATAGTATAAAGGTCTTATCTGAACCCCCATTTCAGTCCGGGGGATTTTTCGTTTATGAGCACCATGAAACGCAAACAACGAGTGGCTTCATCGCTGACATTGATCCTTTTGGCCGGCCTCGTTTTTCTTACTGCCACGGAGTCATACGGTCAGCGCCAGCGGCGTTCAGGAAAGGCAACCGCGCGTGGGCTTAGTCGCGCGGAGATCACACAAGCTCAGGCGCGTCTCCGGGAAATGGGCTATGGCGCAGGACGAAACGCGCTGGTGGTTTTCCAAAAGTGGGAACGGCGAAAAGTTACCGGACGGCTTACCCGCGATGAATTCAACGCCATCATAAACGCCGACGCACCGCAACCGAGAGATCCCGGCTATAAGCACGTTGAGGTGGACGTCAGCCGGCAGGTGCTATTGCTCATTGACGACGAAGGAGCGATTCAGCAGATTATTCCCGTATCTACCGGTAGCGACAAACCGTACCGGGAAAAAGGCGGAAGTGGATTGGCCTACACGCCGCGCGGGCGCTTTCGTGTCATCAATAAAATTGCGGGTTGGCGAAAGTCGCCGCTGGGATTGCTTTACTATCCGAGTTACTTCAGTGGCGGCGTCGCCATCCACGGGAATCCGTCCGTGCCCGTCACTCCACAAAGCCACGGTTGCGTTCGCATACCAATGTCTGTAGCGATTGATGTTTTTAAGAAGTTGCCGATGGGAACTATTGTACTGGTTTACGACGATCGCGGGTTTGTTTCTGCCAAAGATTGGGCAGCTGCAGATAGACGCGAAAGGGAAGACGAAGCCGCGAATCGCACTCGTTAACTTGTAGAGTTTGGAAACGGTGGCGAGTCCTATTGCAGTGGGACGAGAAATGTAGAACCCCGACGCGTCGGGGTAGCGACCTGATGCTAAACTCAAAGTTCAATGCTTCTAATAAATAGAAGTTGAGTCTAGCATCCGGTCGCTACCGCTCCCGGTTCTGTACGGATGCCGCGGCCGGTGACAGTCGTATTAGATCGCCACTCTTATCGTCGACGATTAATAACAACGAGCCGTCGGGCGCCTGCACCAGGTCGCGGATACGACGCTTCATGTCAATTCGTTCTTCACTTGCCACGCGTTGACCGTTGAATGTAAGACGGACCAACGCTTGCGATGACAAACCTCCAACCAGCGCGCTGCCGTCCCAGCCCCTGAAAAGTGTTCCCTTGCAGAAGAGTGCGCCGGATGGTGAGACGACCGGTGTCCAGGTACGCACCGGCGCCTGAAACTCTTTCTTAAACGGATGATCTGGAATGAACGAGTTGTTGTAGTTATCACCGTTGCTGACGACCGGCCACCCATAGTTCTTGCCCTTCTCGATCAGATTCACTTCGTCACCGCCAAGCGGCCCCATCTCAAACGCCCATAGTCGACCCGAAGGATCAAACGCCGCTGCCAGGATGTTCCGGTGGCCATAACTCCAGATGTCTCCGAGTTGTTTGTCTTTACCGGCGAAAGGGTTGTCCGCTGGATTTGAGGCGTCGGGGTTGATGCGCACAACCTTTCCGAGATTCTGTCCGAGATTCTGAGCCGGTTCGAAACGCATTCGTTCGCCGGACGTGATGAACAGCTTGCCGTCGGGAGCGAACACGATGCGATTACCGAAATGACCCCGACCCACCATCTTTGGAATCTGTCTCCAGATCACCTGAACATCAGTTAATTGGTTGCCGGCCAGCTTACCGCGCGCTACTACGCCTCCGCGGATAATGTTGTCAGTCAGATCCAGGAAGTCACCAAAACGCATTTCAGGTGTTTCACCGAGATCGGGCGCCTGCTGCGCGGCAGCTTCAACATAGGAAAGATAGACAAACTGATTGCGCGCGAAATCCGGATCGATCTCGACGTCCAGCAAGCCACCCTGTTCGCCGGGGGCGTTTCGATAGACCACTTGCGGCACACCTTGTACTGGTCCAGACAGTGTTCCGTTCGCCCAAATTCTCAGCCGGCCTGGTTTCTCGGTAATCAGGAGGCGTCCGTCCGGTAGCAGCGCTAAGCCCCAGGGGAATTCCAACGTTGCCAAGCGCTCCACTTTCAAGTCGCCTGCACTGGATGACACGACGTTTGGTGGCAGGCTCGCAGGGTTTTGAGTTTGAGACCTGTTGGGATGCGCCAGTGCACACAGAACTAAAGCTGCGGCCGAGATTAGTCGCAATGAAAACGGATACATATCCACTCCTGACGTGTTAGTCCGGTTGATAAGGTCAGAGGGGTGTTAGGGGGTGAACGTCGCAGTCTAACAGCACGAAACGCTCAATGCATTGTGTGACGTTCAAATTATCGTCACGATTCGTTGCTGCTTTTCTGCACGGAGCAGCGGAGATGTTCAGAGTTCAACCTTTAGGTTGCGTGGTATGGTAACCGGGCAACCTAAAGGTTGGACTCTGAACATCTCCGCTGGTCAAAGAGGCGTGCTGGCGGGTCTGTTTTGTGATATAAAACGCGCACACATTCCCCCAAATTGGTCGTTTGCAGAAGTTCAGTCCTTAATGCGCCTGTAGGCGTGTTCCAACCTGACTTCACCCGACACGAATAGACCGAGCAAGGAAGCTGGCCAGGATTTTGGCATCGGCTCGCGCGGTGCGATCAGTTAGAAACCTGCAGTCATAGTTAAGGAGAAATTGAATGATATCAGAGATGATTACACAGCGAATTTCGGGAGCGGTTGCCGGGCAGTTGTCCCAGCGCTTAGGAGTTAGTGAAAGCACTGCTCAAACAGCCGTGCAACTGGCAGTGCCGGTTATTTTGGCTGCCTTAGCGCGTAACGCGTCGAAACCTCAAGGCGCACAGGAACTTCATCAGGCAGTTGCCAATGATCACGATGGCAGCATATTGGACCAGTTGTCGTCGTATCTCGGAAATCCGCAGGCTGCCAACGGTTCGGGCATCCTGGGCCACGTCCTCGGTGGCCAACGGCCTGCTGTGGAAAACAATTTGGCCCAGGCTACCGGGCTCGACCCGAACTCCGCCGGAAGTTTACTTGAGATGCTGGCGCCCATGGTGATGGGGGCAGTAGGTCGAGAGCAGCAACAAAATGGACTGGACCCCAACGGCTTATCAGAGTTTCTCGTTCAACAACAACAAGCGGAAGTGCAATCCAATCCAGGCCTGATGGGAGCTTTGAGCTCGGTGCTGGACTCAAACCGCGACGGCAGCGTGACGGATGATCTGAGTCGTATGGCGGGAGGGTTTTTTAAGTAACCGCAAAAAAAGATCCGCCAACCACACGACACAAACGAAATAAAAAACAGAGTAACGGAGGGCAGGAATGAGTGTAGCCAAAGTAACTGAGATCACAGCATCGTCGACCACCAGTTTCGAAGACGCATTACAACAAGGTATCCGCCGCGCATCCAAGACACTTGAGAACGTTCAGAGCGCCTGGATTCAGGATCATGAAGTGGATATCACGGACGGAAAAATAACCAGGTACAAGGTCAGGATGAAGATAACTTTTGTTCTGAACGATTAAGACAATCAGGTTCATGCGGGTAACGCCGGACCGTGCAGGCGTTTTCCGGAACGGTCTGTAGGCCGCTCTAATAATCAATAACACGTGGCTTCTCGCACGGGGCAGCCATTCACAAAATGTAGGAGGATAGAAACATGGGACTCTTTGACAAAATGTTTGGACGCGGCGCGACGGCCGCTGAGGGACAGGCAGACGCGCA
>DATEPF010000130.1:0-24148 GCA_035273325.1 Pyrinomonadaceae bacterium
AAAACAAGCGGAACTGAGCTGCACCGACGGTTGGCTGTTATTGAACGTGTACCCAGTCGCTCCGCTCCGCTTCGCTCCCGGTTCTGCATTTGCGGTCGCTACGCTGCTGAGCGTCATAAGATAATTGCGCTCCATTCACCGTCGTCAGCTATTTCGATCGGTTCAGGTCCGCCGCCCTCACGCACGCGATCCAAAACCGTGTTCACTTGCGAGCGTAGGATTCCGGATAGCACCAGGCGCCCGCAGGTAACGCCGAGCAACGCCGGCATCAGATCGACGATCACGTCCGCAGTCAGGTTCGCGCAAACCATCTCAGCGGACTGCGTGGAATCGTCGATGGTCCCGGCACGAAAAACAATTTGTTCGACAGAGTTCAGACGAGCATTCTCCACTGCAATGGCGACCGCTTCCGGGTCGATGTCATAAGCTTCCACTCGCGCGGCTGGAAAAACCTTTGCCGCGGCAATCGCGAGAATGCCGGTGCCGGTCCCCACATCTAGAAAACTGCCGCCTTCGTAATGTTTCTCAATTGCCTGCAAGCAGAGACGCGTCGTTTCATGCGTGCCGGTGCCAAATGCCATGCCGGGTTCGATGATGATTAGACTGCGTTCGCTGGTCACTGGTTCATTGTTCCACGGCGGAGCAATGATGAAGCGGCCAGTGACGATGGGTTGCCAGTTCTTTTTCCATTCGGCGAGCCAGTCTTCATCCGGGACTTCCCGCAAATCCATTCGTTGTAACGATGACGATGGGCTGTTGTAGATTTGCAGTGCCTCCTGGAGTTTAGAGCGCACGAGTTCGCGGTTCGGCAATTCGTCGAAGTAACCGGTAACACGCAGAGTATTGTTCTCTGCGTCTTGAGTTTCGGTACCGAGCGCCGCAGCTTCCATCAATCCATATTCTGCAGCTTCTCGTGCTTCCTGTTCTACGACGAGATCGATCGCGAACCAACTCTTCGGTTGCTTTTCCAAAGCGCTCATAAAAAACCGTCAACTAGTTTCGTGTGTTTCGTGGATCGTTTTTTAGCAATGGGTGTAAAGCGATCCACGAAATAGACGAAGTAACGCGAACCAATTGCGCACGAATAAGCTCTAGTATACCCAGCGCGGTTGCCCTAAGATACGACGCTCAATGACTGCTGCCGAACCGCCCCAGACACTCGAGAACAACTCCGCCGGAACATACAAAATTTGGAACGTCATTGCTGCCTCTGCAGTAGGCACGATGATCGAATGGTACGACTTCTATATTTTTGGAAGTCTCGCACTGATTATCTCACCCCTGTTCTATCCTGCAGGGAACAACACACTCGCGCTCATTGCATATCTTTCCACATTCGCCGTGGGATTTGTGGTCCGACCGTTTGGGGCATTGTTCTTTGGTCGTATCGGCGATCTCGTCGGACGTAAGTATGCCTTCCTGGTGACGCTGCTAATCATGGGTGGAGCAACCGCGTTGGTCGGCTTCCTTCCTACCTATGCAACGATAGGTTTGGCAGCCCCGATTATTCTTTTGTTGATTCGGATTTTGCAGGGATTGGCGCTCGGCGGAGAGTATGGCGGCGCTGCGGTGTATGTTGCCGAACATGTTCCAGACAAGAAACGAGGCTTCTATACCAGTTTCATTCAGATCACTGCCACCCTGGGTCTTTTTATGTCGCTGGCAGTGATTCTCATAGTCCAGAACGCAATGAGTCGCGAAGCATTCAGGAGCTGGGGCTGGCGCATTCCTTTCGTAATTTCTATCTTCCTGGTAGCGATATCTCTATACATTCGTTTGCGAATGAAAGAGTCGCCTATCTTCCAACACATAAAAACTACGGGCATGACTTCGGCGAAACCGCTGAAGGAGGCCTTTACCAAATGGCCCAATCTCAAACGCGTGCTGATCTCTCTGTTTGGAGCGACGGCCGGACAAGGCGTGGTTTGGTACACGGGCCAGTTCTATGCGCTCTTTTTCCTGCAGACAGTTTTGAAAGTAAACGCCACCTCGTCGAATTACGTTATCGCCATCGCTTTATTACTGGGGATGCCCTTCTTTGTTTTGTTTGGCGCTCTTTCCGATCGCGTCGGACGCAAGAAGATCATGATGGCGGGTTGTTTGATAGCCGCACTTTCGTACATTCCTATTTATAAGGCCATGCAGAGCGTGGTTGGATCGAATGTAGTGACCGCGACTTCTGTGCGAAGCGCAGATACCGGCGCGATTTCGCTCACGCCGCAGACCATAGTCGACGGAGCTCTCCAGCCGGCGAAAGAAGTATTGCCGTACACGAACTTTGAGACGCTTATCACAAATCCCATCGCCTGGAAGTTGATCCTACTGGTATTCATCCAGGTAATCTTCGTCACCATGGTGTATGGACCAATTGCCGCATACCTGGTCGAAGCTTTTCCCGCAAAGATTAGATATACGTCGCTATCGTTGCCTTACCACATCGGGAATGGAGTATTCGGTGGGCTAATGCCGTTGATTGGACTCTACGTAGTGGCGAGCACCGGCAATATCTATGCGGGTTTGTACTATCCGATTATTGTCGCTTCGATCACATTCATCGTGGGCTCGCTGCTGTTGAAGGAAACGCGGCATGTAGAGATCTGGCGGGAGGTGGAGATCGAGAAGAACGAATAATTTCGCGTTATTCGTGGATCGGTTTGATTCGATCGCTAAAATACGATCCACCAATTACACGAAATAACACGAACAGGCTTTACCCATTAATCCCCATATCGTCGAGCAAATGTTCTTTGTCGCGCCATTGCTCTTCAACTTTCACAAATAGTTCCAAATGACAACGATGACCGAGGAGATGCTCAATGTCGTGTCTGGCGCGCGTTCCAATCTCCTTCAACCGTGCGGCGCCTTTCCCGATCACGATCTTCTTTTGTGACGGGCGTTCGACAAAAATCGCGCAATGGATACGGGTGAAGTCGGGACGTGTCTCTTCCCATTTCTCAGTTACCACCGCGGTTACGTAGGGAATCTCATCAGCCGTTTGTTGCAGAATTTTTTCTCGCACGATTTCCGCGGCCAACACGCGCAACGACTGATCCGTTAGTTCATCTTCGTCAAACAACGGCGGCGCGACGGGCAGATGTTTAATCATCTCGTCCGGAAGTTTCTCGGTCGACTTTTCCTTTAACGCGGCGATAGGAATTATCTCGCGCCAGTCATATTCATTCCGGTACCAATCCATCAAAGGTAACAAAGAGGACTTGTCTTTCAGTTTGTCTGTTTTGTTAAGCAGGAGAATGGCGGGCTTTTTGGACCTTTGAATTAACTCCAGCACAAACTTATCTCCATTGCCAGTTGCCTCTGAAGCATCGCGGATAAGACAAACGAGATCGACGCCCAACAAAGCATCCTGAACAGTCGCCATCATTCGCCGGTTCATCTCGTACCCGGGTTTATGAACGCCGGGAGTGTCCACCAGGACAATCTGACCTTCGGGTTTTGTGATGACGCCCTGAATTCTGAAACGGGTGGTCTGCGGTTTGTCTGAGACGGCGGCAATCTTCTGCCCGACGAGACTATTTAACAGCGTGGACTTACCCGCATTTGGACGCCCGACCAAAGCAACAAAACCACTGCGATAATCTTCGTTAGGACCCGGCTCCATTGTTAAGTCTTTTCTGCGGCTATCTTTCCGTTCCGCCAAGCATCGCCGCGCCTGTTGAGATCGTCCAGAGCTTGTTGCAGCTCATCGCGTTTAGCTTCGAGCATAGCTTCGTCAGCGTCAGCCGGCACGTAGATGGGAGGCGCAACGTAAACGCGCGCGCGGGTAAACGGTTTCGGAATTTGAAACGAATCCCAACTGGGCACCTTCCAAAAATTCTTCAGTGTCATCGTCACCGGCATCAAGGGATGACCGGATTTCTTTGCCAACAGCACGGAACCCATTTTGGCTACGCAGGGTGGGCCCTTTGGACCATCGATGGTGAATGCTGTTGTGCACCCGGCTCTCATCAGCCGCGCCATCTCAACCACGGCGCCCACTCCTCCGCGAGTTGAAGAACCGCGCACGGCACCATACCCAAACCGTTGAATAAAGCGCGCGATGTATTCGCCGTCGAAACTCTTCGAGGTCAACACTACGATGCGTCGACGGCGCCACCAGTAGGTGGTTAGGAAAATACGATCGTGCCAGAAGTTATAAATCGGAAGACCGCCATTGCGTGTGGCAGCTTCGTGGTTTTCCCAGTCAATCACTTCAAAACGCGCGGTTTTACCGATCAGGTTTATTACAAGGAAGAAGGCCAGATCGGCGATCCGAATCACCAGACGTTGCTTGAACGAGTAATCCGACAAGTCAGCAAACTGATACGCGCGGTCGACGGTTTGTTCGACGCGTTGCGAGCGACTGATTTGTTCGGCGGAGGCCTGCATACGAATAACGGTGCGAGTATAACGGAAACGAATTCGTGTTTCTTCGTGTAATTCGTGGATCCAATTCTTCGGAACCATCAAAGCGATCCACGAACCACACGAAGTCCTTTTCAATACAATTCAGGCTCACCTTTCGGTCGCGTCTTCCAACGCTTATGGATCCACAACCATTGATCCGGATAACGACGAATGTACTCCTCGACGACCTTCGTAAGGCTTGCCGTTAGTTTCCGAATATCTTCTTCTTCATCACCAGTTCGTTCGACTGACACAGGGGGCAGAATGTGAACCAGAAACTTACCGCTGTTCTCATCCCAGGGAGCAAAGATTGGCAACACAATCGCGTTTGTTCGCAGCGCCAGTTTTGCCAGCATGAATGTCGTTGATGCCGGCACGCCGAAGAAGTCAACGAAGATTGCTTCTTCATCGAGCGTGTTGAGATCGACGAGAAGACCCAACGTGCCTCCCGACCGCAGGATGTTGAGCATTGGTCGGGCAGCACCGCGCTTATCAACCGATTGATTTCCAAAACGCGTGCGGACGCGATCGACGATCTCTTCCACTTTCGGGTTATCTAACCGACGCACCAGAAAGCTGATCGGAGATTCGCGCAGCGAAAGTCCGAAACTCGAGAGCTCCCACGCGCCGACGTGTCCTGTGAAAAGTATGATTGGTCGTTTCGCAGCTTTAGCCGACTCGAGATGTTCCAAACCCTCCCACCGCGTAACCGCGAGTAAAGATTCCCTGCTGCCTGACGCAAACTTACTGAACAATCCAAGCTGGCGACCGAGCCCGGCAAACGTCCCCTTGAGCAAACGCTGTCTTTCTTCTTCTGTTTTGTCAGGAAATGCGAGTTTGAGATTGCGATCGCCGGTCAGTCGCAGGTGGCCCGCAGCGAAATACGCGACACGGCCTAGTCCCCGACCCGTTGCCATGGCCCATTTCATCGGCATAGCGTTAAGAGTGGCGAAGATCGCACGCGCCACCGCGTATTCAATCCACGTTTGTACTTTCCCGCGTTTTGCCATGAAGTTTGGACAGGAGGCGTAGTGTAACGTATCGGCAGTCTGAGTAATAAAGCCCACTTCGCGGGCGCGACGGCGGCTGGTGCCTATATCCTGGTCTCCGCTAGTGATATATTGCGGAACGCAACGGCCCGCAATTTCGTAGATGCTCTTGTAAAGCGCTTGCCGTGCGCTTTCTCTCCTCGACAATTCTGATGGATTGGAGCTGAATGCAGAAACGAAGGATCCTCATCGTCGACAATAACGATGAGCTTCGGGTCATCCTCGAAGCAGTGCTGGGCGGGTTGGGCCATCAGGTGGTGGTCACCGGCGAACGTGACGAAGCGCTGGCCCGCGAAGACCTTGATGAATTCGATCTGATTATTAGCGACCTCACCGACGAACCTTCAAACGACGCCCGCCCGATTACTGAACTACACCGGAAACATTTGCTCGTCGCGCTGCCTTCCACCGATATCAAACCCGACGTAATCAAAGCTTTTAAGTTCGGAGCGGCCAACTATCTGCGAACGCCGTACGAACAAGAGGGGCTTCGTGAAATCGTTGAGCAAACGCTTTCATACAAACTTCGCTACGTCGACGATCCGCGCCTGTTATCGCATACACACGAAAAGATCGAGTTTGAGATACCCAGCGATCTCACCTTGATGAATGGAGTGCTTCAGTACTTGTTGGAGCGGGTAGCTAAACTCGGACTGGTCAAGCCTGACCAATCAAACCTGTTTGTGGCGCTGGACGAGGCGTTTGTCAATGCAGTCAAACATGGCAATAAGAACGATCCCACAAAACTCGTTCGAGTAGGGGCTGAGCTGTCGCCGAGCGAAGCATCTTTTACTATCGAAGACGAAGGCGAAGGTTTTGACGTGCAGACGATACCTGATCCGTGCGACCCATCTAATCTGTTCAAGTCGTCTGGCCGGGGCGTGCTGCTGATATACAACATCATGGATGAAGTTGAGTACAATGCGCAGGGTAATCGCGTAAAAATGGTGAAACGACCGGAGCGTCCGGTCGAAGCTCAACTCGTTGACCAAGGCACCCCGAACGACAAACGCGCGCAAAACATCTGAGCATTTCGGCCGCAGCGATCGCGCCGCGCGGACGCACTCTCACGTCAATCAACATCTGAATTTTTGGCAAGCCTGGGTCTGGTGGCTAGTCCCCGCAGCGATCGCACTCGGCCTGGTGCTGTGGTTTGTTGATCCATTCATTGGTGACTGGGATGGTCTCGACTACACAATGCTTTCCGTCGCTGGTTATCCATCTTCGATGGCGTTGGGTCGAAACCTCTTTATTTTTCAGAACCACTTCCTTTACCGCGCGGCCAGTTCGCTCTTCAACGTCAAGCCCGATCAGGCTTACCTGATCTTCAAGTATTCAGTGGTGGCCCAGGCGCCGCTTGCGGTGATTGCCTGCTGGGCCCTGGCACGCCAGATTGGCGCTTCCGTCCAGGCAGCTACCTTAGCAGCGCTTTTCATTGTCTTCTCGCCCGTCTTCGTGCTCTACGCCGGTCAGGTCATGACCGATGTGCCGTCGGTTTTATTGCTCGCCACCGCTTTGGTCCTTCACCTCAGAGGCCTGCAACAGAATCGCCTGTGGATGGTGCTGGTCGGGGCGGCACTGCTCGGCTTGGGAATGAACCTGCGTGAAACGATTGGGTTCTATCTGCCGTGGTTGCTGGTGGCGCCTTATGCTTGTGGCTGGAAACTCACGAAACGAAATGTCACGGTCGTTGCGATTTCGCTAGTGCTGTTCTTTATCTGTGCGTTCGGGTGGTTTGCGTTCTGGTTTATCACTGACGCTCACTACCGGCGAATCTGGTTCGGCTGGCGCGAATCAATGAGACAGGAAACTGAGCGGCATCCGGTCACAATCAAGAACCTTTGGCCTTACCTCGGGTATTTCTTTGTCACTGCGCCACTGGTTTTCGTTTCGCTGGCGCCTGCTATGTGGAGCGAATGGCGCAAACGCAAGCTCTCCCCAATGTTTGTGCTGGCAGCTACCGGATTGATTGCAAACATGGCGCTGTTTCTCAACTACAGTACCGCGATCAACTGGCGCTATTTCTTGACGGGAATGCCGGCTCTGGCTCCGCTTTGCGCGTGCTTCCTGCTCGGCTTGCTCGCGCCGCGAATCCGCAGTGTCAAAGTCGCTTTTGTTTCATGCGTGGTGGTGCTGATAGCGGCGGCAGTTGTTTTTAGTCTCTTGATCAGACCGGCAAGTAAACAGTTCATCACCCGACGCGCGATGAGCAAAGAATATCGGAAACAGTTGTCGCAACTACCTTCGGATGCCGTCCTGATGTCCGGTTCGCAAACGATTGCCGTGACTTATTGGAAAGCGATGGGCGCTGGTTCGTGGAAAACGATTGGCACTGGGGGTGGTTGGCCCGGCGATGAAAACCTTGTCCCGGTAATTGAAGAGCACCTGAGCGAAGGACGCCGCGTGTTCATCGACACGGATGCGCGCTGGTGGTTGCCGTGTGGCTGGCAGCGGAGCGAAATTCCTGCTATCGCAAGCCTCGAAAACCATTTTCGCTTTCGGCGCGCGACTGACACGGTCTACGAAGTCAGACCTAAGTGGGACGAGACGGCGACAGACTCGCCCAACTTGCAAAAACTACTACCCGAGAACCGGCCCGAAGACACGGAGAAATGTCCGCCACTGCAGGGGTAGAACAGATAACGAGAAATCCAGTGTGAATCGTCATATTTCGTGTAATTCGTGGATCGCTTTCACTCTGCCTTAAGAACGATCCACGAAATAACACGAACGGCCTGATCTGAACACCAATGCCGTACGAATTTTTTTTGGCCTTTCGTCATCTGCGATCGCGTCGTAACCGCAGGCTTGCGCGCGTCACGGCGCTGATCGCAGTTGCGGGAATTTCTGTGGGAGTGGCGGCGTTGATTGTGGCGCAAGCCCTCGCCAACGGTTTCCGTGATGAGATGCGTGACAAGATCCTTCGTGGCACGTCTCATGTGACCGTCATGCGGACTGACGGAGAATCAATAGCAGGCTATCAAGCGCTGGCGGCGAAGCTTTTGCGTGTTGAGGGAGTGGCGACTGCAGCCGGCACTACTTACGACGGAGCTGTAATTGTTGGATCATCAAACTCCGCCTACGCGATTCTTCGTGGGCTCGATATGGAATCGGGTCAGTTGGGTCTCGTAACGTCGACGCTGATCGGCGGTTCTATCGATCCACTATTAAATGCGCAGCCTGAACAGAAGCGTTTGCACGTTTTGATTGGCAGCGAGTTAGCGAAGCGGGCCGGATTGACGGTTGGTGATGAAGCAAACATCATGGCCATTTCCACGGGCGACGCGTCGGCAGCGGCCAGGCAGCAACGCGTAAAAATTGCCGGAATATTTAGAACCGGCCTTTTCGAGTACGACTCAACCTGGGTTTACCTTCCATTGCACGCCGCCCAGGCGTTTGCGGGCGGCCCACACGCGGTGTCGGTGATCGGCGTGCAGGTGAAAGACATCTACGAAGTGAAGAACGTCACAGCGAAGGTCCGCGAGATAGTAGGAAGTGAGTACACATTGGTTGATTGGCAGGAAGCGAATCGGCCGTTGTTCACTGCGCTTGAACTGGAGCGGCGCGTCGGTTTTGTGATCATTGCGTTGATTATTCTGATTGCGGCTTTAAACATCACGACCACACTCATTCTGGTGGTGATGGAACGACGAAAGGACATCGCCATTCTCAACGCCATGGGTGCGACGAGAATGAGCATTATGGGAATCTTTGTAATCGAAGGCGCGGTAGTTGGTTTAGTTGGTGCGGTAGCGGGAGCGTTACTCGGTGCGGGTGCGATCTACACCGCCAATCATTTCAATCTAATTAGTTTGCCCCCTGACGTTTACTCGATCGCGAACATTCCACTAAATCTAAGCCTTCGAGACGCGGTAGGCGCGGCACTCGTTGCATTTGTGTTAAGCACACTAGCCACAATATATCCGGCGCGAGCAGCGGCGAAGATTATCCCGGCAGAACTTTTGCGAGACGCCTAAAAACGAGTCCAATGTCGAATGTCCAAAGTCCAATGTCCGGCAGTCAAGAGATTAATCATTCCCATCAGGCGGACATTGGACACTCGACATTGGACACGGGACTTCGAGTTAGAGACTTGCGCAAGAGTTATGAGTCGCCCAGCGGAGATAGAATAGAAGTTCTGCGAAGTGTGTCCCTGTCAGTTTCTCCGGGCGAATCGGTCGCCATCACCGGGCCATCAGGGACAGGTAAGTCGACCTTGTTGAATCTCTTAGGTGGCTTGGATCGTCCCGATCATGGCAACGTCTCATTCGGGCCGTTCGAGATCACCTCAGCCTCCGCTGCAGCGGTTGCGCAGTTTCGAAACCAAAACCTCGGCTTCATCTTCCAGTTTCACCATCTAATGCTGGATCTTACCGCCGCGGAGAATGTCGGTTTGCCACTCATGATTCGACGAGTCGCACGGTCAACGGCACTGTCGACGGCTCGCAAGATGCTCGAGCACGCCGGCTTGCGCGAGCGCGGAGACCATCTCGCGTCGCATCTTTCGGGCGGCGAACAACAACGAGTGGCCCTCTGCCGTGCGCTGATTACCTTGCCATCGGTAGTTCTGGCTGACGAACCTACCGGCAATCTCGATGCTGTTAACAGCGATATCGTGGCGCATTCACTTGTCGATTACGCTCGAAAAACTGGAAAGGTAGTTGTGATTGCCACTCACAACCAGAAACTCGCCGGGTTGTGTGATCGCACCATGCAACTTCAGGACGGCCGCCTCTCGATCTGACCGCAAAACTGCGTCTGAAATAAGTATTCACTTACGACTATTATTACTGGGAAACCATACAAACCTTTTGAGCCTCTCATTGATAGGTTATAATGCGGCCACTTGCCGGGCGAAAAGCATTTTGATCGCCCGGCACCGTAATCATAACCGCCAGTTCTGAAACTAAACTGATGTTCGAACGCTATACCGAAAAAGCACGTAGGGTAATTTTCTTCGCTCGTTACGAGGCTTCGCAGTTTGGGGCTCCGGCGATTGAACCGGAACACCTGCTCCTCGGGTTGATGCGCGAAGATAAGACTCTCACCGGCCGGTTTTTCCCACGCGCGCAGGTTTCAATTGAATCAATCCGCAAAGAGATCGAGGGCCGGACGCTGCTGCGGGAAAAAATTTCCACTTCAGTTGAGTTGCCACTCGCGCCGGAAACCAAACGCGTTTTGGCCTACGCGCACGAAGAGAGCGATCGGCTACAGCACAGACACATCGGTACCGAACATCTGTTGTTAGGCCTGTTGCGCGAAGACAGATCAATGGCCGCCGAGATTCTTTATGAGCGTGGCTTGCGACTGAATGCAGTGCGCGATGAAATTGCGCGGCAGTCTGGGGCCGATGCCCGGAGCTCGCAGAAGAAAGACACTCCTCACCTGGTTGAGTTTTCTCGAGACCTTACGGACGATGCCTCGAATGACAAGCTGGATCCGCTAATTGGTCGCGAAGCTGAGATTGAACGGGTAGTTCAAATACTTTGCCGCCGCACCAAGAACAATCCTGTTTTGATCGGCGAACCAGGTGTCGGGAAGACGGCGATAGTTGAGGGTTTAGCGCAACGCATTGTTCGTGGTGATGTACCCTCTTTTCTCGAGAACAAACGAATTCTCTCCCTCGATCTTTCGTTGATCGTCGCTGGAACCAAGTATCGCGGACAGTTTGAAGAGCGGCTCAAGCAAATCATGCGTGAGTTGATCGAGAACCCGCAGTACATAGTGTTCATCGACGAACTGCATACCCTTGTTGGCGCCGGCTCTGCAGAAGGTTCACTGGACGCTGCAAACATCTTGAAGCCGGCCCTGTCTCGTGGCGAAATTCAGTGCATCGGTGCGACGACACCGGCCGAGTTTCGCAAGTCGATCGAAAAAGATCGGTCGCTGGAGCGCCGCTTCCAGGCGGTGAAGGTGCCGCCACCTTCCGAAGCAGAAGCAGTTGAAATTCTGGACGGCGTCCGGGAACGTTACGAGAGTTTCCATCAGGTCCATTACACGGACGACGCGATCGAAGCCGCTGTTTACCAGTCTCACAGGTACATTCCCGACCGTTTCCTACCGGACAAGGCAATTGACGTGATCGACGAAGCGGGCGCCAGAGTGAAGCTTCGCGTCCGACGTGAACAGGGAACGCTCTCCGATTGGAGCCAGATCAGCGATTGGTCACAGGAATCAGACGACGATCTGATGAGCCGCGATCAGACCGACGACGCATTGGTGTCGGCACAAGTCACGCGCGATGACGTGGAAGAAGTGATTGCACGATGGACCGGTATTCCGGTCACCTCGTTGAAAGAAGAGGAAACACAAAAGCTTCTTCGAATTGAACTTGAGCTGCACGAGCGAGTTGTTTCTCAACGTCCAGCCATTTCAGCGCTGGCGCGCGCTATCCGCCGGTCGCGGGCCGGTTTGAAGAACCCGCTGCGGCCCGTTGGATCGTTCCTCTTCCTTGGACCAACCGGCGTCGGGAAGACCGAAGTCGCGCGTTCATTGGCCCAGGTGTTGTTCGCCAGTGAACGTTCAATGATCAGGTTTGATATGTCTGAGTTTATGGAGAAGCATTCCGTCTCCAAACTCATCGGATCGCCTCCCGGATATGTAGGCCACGAGGAAGGTGGGCAGTTAACCGAGCGCATCAAACGCCAGCCCTACTCCGTCCTGTTGTTCGATGAAATAGAAAAAGCACATCCGGACATCTTCAACGTACTGCTGCAGGTGTTTGAAGATGGACTCCTTACGGACGCGTTGGGCAATGCCGTTGATTTCAAAAATGCGATCATCATCATGACGTCGAACATCGGGGCCCGCTTCATTCAGAAGAAAGGCACGATGGGCTTCCAGGGCACCAGCGATGCTTCGCGAGAGAAGATGGAAGAGATGGTCATGTCGGCAGTGCGTCAGACATTCAATCCGGAGTTTATCAACCGCCTCGATGAAATTATCATCTTCGACGAACTTCACGACCACGAACTGCTGGATGTGATTCAACTGCAAATAGAGCAGATCAACCGCACGATGATCCGTCACGGCTTTGAAGTAAGACTAACTGAGGAAGCTAAGAAGTGGATTGTGCAGAAAACGTGTGCCGACCGATCATACGGCGCCAGGCCACTTCGCAGAGCGTTGCAGAAGTACGTCGAGGACCCGCTTTCCGAAGCCCTCATTCAGGGCCACTTGACTCAAGCTACGTTGATCGAAGTGTTTCTTGATGGCGATGATCTGAACTACCGTCCGATTGGCATTGAAGCTCCCGATGACGCGCTGCTAATTCATTGAGACGGAATTCGTTATCGCAGTCGGCCGTCGCTGCAAAAAGAGCTGGCAAAGGGTAAAATGGGGCGCTGTTTACACATCACTCCCCTTATCCTTTGCCTTTTTACTTTTGCGCCGCCCGTTGGGTATAATGCGCGACTTTGCTGGACAAGAATTGGCAACGGAAGAGTGATTCTTCGGAATCCAACGGTCTCCTAATCTCCGAGCACGGGACGGCCGTTACCAGTTGCCTTTATTTCATACAAGATAATTAACGCCCATTAAGCTCCCCGAAGTACCTGAATCGGTAAGAACCTGAGGGAAAAGGCTTCTATGCATTCATATCGCGGGTTTTTGCTCATAGCTGTGAGCGGAATAATCCTGCTGGCCTCAACTGTCTTTATCACTCGTTCGGTCGGCGCCCAGGGTCAACGCCTGGTTGAGTCGGTCGATATCACCGGCAATAGACGTCTTAGGAAAGACGACATTCTCTATTACGTCCAAACGCGTCCCGGCGATCCTTACAACGAACAACAGGTTCAACGCGATTTACAGGCAGTTCTCGCACTCGGCTTCTTCGATAAGACCGCTACTCGGGTACTTACAGAAGAGGGTGCGCGAGGCGGCGTTAACGTGATTTTCGAAGTGAAGGAATTGCCGATCATCCGTGATTTGCAGTTTGAAGGGTTGAGTAGTGTAGCCGAGTCAGACGTTCTGAAGGCGTTTCGTGAACGCCGCGTCGGTATCTCGAAAGAGAGCATTTACGATCCGGTTAAATCGCGAAACGCTGTGCGTGTTTTAAAAGAATTGCTGGCTGCCAGCGGTCACCCCAACGCTACAGTTGAAGAACGAACCGACGAAGTTTCTCTCACCTCAACAGCACTCACCTATGTCATCAACGAAGGTGATCGTGTACGCGTCGTGGAAATTCAGTTTGAAGGTAATCAGGTTTTCAGTGACGGCAGTCTTCGCGGCTCAATGAAGCTGGTTAAAGAAGCCGGCCTGATAACCCGGTTCCGTGGGCAGGACATTCTCGATCGTGAGAAGTTAGATTATGACCTGCGTAACGTCGACAACTACATGCGCTCCAAGGGTTATCTACAGGCGCGGCACGGTGAGCCGCGAGTTGAGAGTGTTGGCCGCAAGCGCACAGGTTTTCCAATCCTTCCGTTGCCCTTCCTTTCTTCAGTTGACGAAGGCTTGCGAGTCACGGTCCCCATCGTTGAAGGCAAAGTGTTCCGCATCGGCGAGATGAAGATTGAAGGTAACTCGATCTTCTCCGAAGACACTATTCGCCAGGTTATTGGGTTAAACAAAGGTGACGTTGCAAACGGAGAGAAAATCGGAAAAGCGCTGTTTGAGAACTTGAAAAAGTACTACGGCCAGCAGGGCTTCATCGAGTACACCGCGGAGCCGACGCCGACTTTCAAAGATAACCCAGCCAAGCCCGAAGAAGGCATTGTCGACTTTCTAATCACAATCGAAGAAGGCAAACAGTTTTCATTGCGCCGCCTCGAGTTTCTCGGCAACACGTTCACACGCGACAACGTTTTGCGACGCGAAGTGTTACTTAACGAGGGCGATATTTATAACCAAACCGCCTGGGAATACTCGATCATCAAGCTCAACCAGCTTGGTTACTTCGACCCCATCGACAAAGACCGCGACGCTGATTTCAGGACCAACGAAGAAGAAGCGACAGTCGACGTTAACTTGAAAGTCTCTGAACGCGGCCGCCAGCAGATCTCGTTCAACGGTGGCTTGTCCGGCATCGGCGGTTCATTCTTCGGCCTGGAATATTCGACTAATAACCTGTTGGGACGCGGTGAAATTCTTTCCGTCAATCTCTCGGCCGGGAACCGTCAGAAATACCTGCAGCTGTCATTTACCGAGCCGTACATTAACAACCGGCCAATTACGGCAGGCTTCTCAGTGTTTGGCTACACGCAGAAGTTCTTCGGTGAAGGAACTTTTCTGTCGCAAAACCCCGAAGCTATACAAGGTTTAAGCGGGGACCAGCTCGACTTCCTGAACGTTAGTGACGAAAACCTTTTCACACGCACGTCGTACGGAGCGTCAGTATTCGCCAGCGCGCCGCTGTCCGAGTTCTATCGCAAACGCCGGTTCACGCAGTTTTCGCGAGTTGGCCTTTCGTACCAGTTCTCAACTTCCTCTGTTGAGGATCCGCAGGTAAATGAGAATGCGGAAAATCCGCAGGCGTTTATTCCGGTTATTTATTCACAGTCAAGCATCATCACCAGCCGTCTAACCGGCAGTTTTAACTACGACACGCGCAACGCCAGCATTGACCCGACACAGGGGCGCGAGCTGTCGCTGTCGGTGGCTGTAGCAGGTCTTGCCGGTGACGTGCGAACTTATCAGCCGACGATTCAATACTCGCAGTTCTTCCCCGTCCGTCGTAAGCGTTCAGAACGGCCGGAAGTATTCGGGTTCCGAATTATCGCTGGAACGGTTGGCAGTTTTGCGACGTCGGCAAAAGTGAAAGACGCGCAGTCCCTGGCGTTTGTGGATGGTGTACCAATTTTCGAGAGGTACTTTCTCGGCGACGAATTCAGTATTCGCGGATACAACGTGCGATCGATCAGCCCGCTGGCTCCGCTGGACACCGCTATCACTTCGCAGAACGTAGTTGTGGCCAGTAACTTTACGGACACTCCAGTGCCGGTGCCAAACCTACCCGCCTCGCTGGCTAACGTGGGCGTGTTTACCGGGTTAACCGGGTCGAACGTGGCCCTGCTTCCGCGGTCTTTTACTCCAATCGGCGGCGACACCCAAATCCTGGGTAACTTCGAATACCGCATTCCGGTGATCGGTAACACTATCGGGTTAGCCGCGTTTGCCGACATCGGTTCGGTGTTCAACTTGCGCACTAAAACCGACCAGATATTCTCCAGCAACTTCCTGGCTGACCAGCCGTTTCTGTCGACAGTTGGGTTGGTTCCCTGCCCGAGATCGCCCAGCGGTTTTGAGTTTCCCAGTTTGTCGACATTAGCTGCGTGTAACGCGAACCCTGAACTGGCCCTGATAGGTTCGCCCGGCGGATTAGTGCTGCGCGATAACCGTCTGATCACGTCGCAGGAGTTGGAAAACGCTCGCAACAACGGGCCGTTTGATCCCGTTACCGGATTGCCATTTGGCTTCCAAAAGGTGTTTTTGCGAGGCGAAGCACAAACGAACACTGCAGTGCGTTTGTCAGAGAGCTTGTTCTCAAAATTCGGCGATTATCGGGCGAGTTTGGGTATGGAAGTGCGGGTTCAGGTGCCTGTCATCAACGTGCCTTTTCGACTCATCTTTGCGTATAATCCACGAGCCAGGGAAAATCAGGTGATTGACGGTTTTCCATTCTTCTTTAATGAGAAAAAGAAAGTAGTTCGCTTCAGCGTAGGGCGCACTTTTTAATCAATTAAAGCCAACCACGGCGGCAGTCTGAACAACTAAGCACTGACCAACCGCCTTTTAGTTTTTAAGGAGCATTACAAGAAAGTCATGAAGATAGATCGAATCATCGTTGCCACTGCCTTTGTTCTGGCACTGGCCATTTCTCCCGCTCTGGCGCAAACACGACCGGCCGGAACCACCACCCCTCAGACCGGCGCTGCCTCAGGCAACGTTCCCCAGGGCAAGATCGCTTTGATCTATTCCGAAGCGTTTCTTGATTCCAAGACGGGTATCGGCCGATTTAATACTTTGATTGGTACGCTGAATCGTGAGTTTCAGCCGCGTCAAACAGAACTCCAGGGAATGCAGCAACGCATCCAGACGCTGACCAACGAAGTGACCCAGGCGCAGCAAGCGGCCAACGTCGTGGATCCGAAGTCAATCCAAACCAAGATCGACCAGTTGGAGACTTTGAAAAAGGATTATCAACGTAAAGGCGAAGATGCACAGGCCGCCTACAATCGCCGGCGCCAGGAAATCTTTACTCCGCTGCAGGACGACATTGGTAAGGCGTTGGAAGCTTACGCGAAGGCCAACAACATTCACGTGATTATCGACGGCAGTCAGGTCCCGCTCGTTTACGCGGCTGACGCTCTGGATATCACCCGCGTATTCATCAACGAGTTTAATAGCAAGAATCCGGCCACCGCTGCGGTAACGCCGGCCAAGTAATTCGCGCTGAGACTCTCAACTAAGACGCGGCGATGCGGCAGTTAATTCCGTGTCCCGCGTCTTGTTTATTGTGACCATGAAAACTGTTCTTGATTCACGCGCTATCCAGGAACTGCTGCCGCATCGTTACCCCTTTCTGCTGGTCGATCGCATCATCGAGTTAGTGCCACGCGAGCGGATTGTCGGAATCAAACAGGTAAGCATTAATGAACCGTTTTTTCAGGGACACTTTCCTGGAGCAGCGGTAATGCCGGGCGTGCTGGTAGTCGAGGCCTTGGCCCAGGTCGGCGCGGTTCTGGCCTTGCGTGAAATCGAAGATCGCGACTCGAAGCTGGTTTTGTTTACCGGTATCCGCGAAGCACGGTTCCGGCGCCCCGTCGTGCCAGGCGACACTTTAACGCTCGAAGTCACAGCGTTACGGATTGGCTCAAAAGTGCAGCGGATGCGTGGCGAGGCTAAAGTCGAAGGCCAACTTGTCGCTGATGCCGAGATCATGAGCGTCATCGCCGATCGCGCTTCCGCAGTCTAATTATTTGTTTATGTCTGTCGCTACCAAATCATCGAGTATCCATCCGTCCGCGGTCGTCAGCCCGCGAGCACGGATCGGCAACAACTGCCACATCGGTCCTTATTCAATCGTGGGAGACGAAGTAGAGCTCGCAGACAACGTCCAACTGGATTCGCATTGTGTGGTCGACGGAGAGACTTCAATCGGCGAAGGCACGCGCGTGTTTCCATTTGTGTCGATTGGATTGGCGCCCCAGGATTTGAAGTACCAGGGTGAGCGATCAGTCACCCGTATCGGACGCCGCAACATGATCCGTGAATTCGTCACGATTCACCGGGGAACGAAGGGTGGGGGAGGTTTGACGCAGATCGGCGACGATTGTTTGTTGATGGCCCAGGCCCACGTCGCGCATGACTGTGTGCTGGGGAACGGGGTGATTATGGCAAACGCGGCCACGCTTGCCGGCCATGTCATCATTGAAGATAACGCTAACGTCGGCGCGTACTCAGGCGTACACCAGTTTTGTCGCGTCGGAAAAGAAGCATATATCGGCGGCTACTCTGTAGTGGTCAAGGACGCTCTGCCGTATGCGTTAACTGTTGGGAACCACGCGCGCTGTTACGGATTGAACACTACTGGTTTGAAACGTCGCGGGCATTCGCGCGCGTCCCTCAAATCGCTGCACCGGGCTTTTCATCTGCTGCTTGCCTCCAAGTTGAATACCTCTCAAGCGGTCGAGAAAATTCGTGAAGAAATTCAGGACTCACCCGAGGTGGATAGCCTGGTTGAGTTTATTGAAACTTCCCAACGAGGGGTCACTAAGTAGGGATGAGGGATGAGGGATGAGGCGGAGGGATGAGGGATGAGGGCGGAGGGATGAGGGCGGAGGGATGAGGGATGAAAATGCAGAGCGCAAAGGTCAACGCGGTTCTATTCATCCCTCATCCCTCAGCCCTCATCCCTTGGAAAGTCCCTCATCCCTCATCCCTCATCCCTTGGTCCGTTACGGACTAATTGCCGGCAACGGTCGTTTTCCTTTCATGGTAGTTGAAGGGGCGCGGCGGGCCGGCGTTTCATTGTCCGTCGCGGCGATCCGCGAAGAGACAGATTCTGAGATTGAAAGTCGTGTGGATCGCTTGACGTGGATCGGTGTCGGTCAACTGGGTAAGCTGATCAGGTTCTTTAAAGCCGAAGGCGTCGAGAAGGCCATCATGGCTGGGCAGGTGAGACACGTACAAATCTTCAGCAAGGCCGCCATTCCGGATGCGCGCATGTTGAAGATGTTGTTGAAACTGCCACGGCGGAATACGGATTCGTTAATCGGAGGAATAGCCGATGAATTGGAACGGGAAGGAATTGAACTTATCGACTCCACTTTTTTCCTGCAGGACAACTTACCTTCCGCCGGTCCGCTAACTCGACGCGAACCCGGCGCGGCTGAACTCGCTGACATCAATTACGGATTAGAGGTGGCGGGCCAGATCGCAACGCTCGATCTGGGCCAGACAATAGTCGTGAGAGGTAAAGCGTGCGTCGCCATCGAAGCCATGGAAGGCACTGACGCAACTATCCGCCGCGCAGGCGAGCTAATGCGCGGGCAAAAGGGTGCGGCGAAGCCTGCAGTTTTGAGTCGTGGCCCGCTGACGGTTTTGAAACTCTCAAAACCGAATCAGGATATGAGGTTTGACGTTCCGGTAGTCGGAGTCCCAACGTTGGAGACAATGGTGGAAGCAGGCGCCACCTGCCTGTGTATCTCCGCGCGCAAGACGTTGATGTTTGATCGTGAAGAGATGATCGCTTTTGCTGATAAGCAAAAGATCGCAATGTTTGCAGTGTGAGACTCGTTAGAACACGATCCACGAAATACACGAACTAACACGAACTAACACGAACAAGGAGATCAAGTGTCCGATCCTTCATCATTGGATTCCGGTTCGGAGGGCACTTCTCGTCCAGGCACGCGATATTCCTCGTAGACCCACTTTCCCAGATCTACCAGCTTGCATCGTTCCGAACAAAAAGGCCGATATGGATTATCTCTCCAATCGACCTTCTTGCCGCATGTAGGGCACTTCATTGCAGTAATCTAATTCGCCACCGGCGAGTCCGTTGTGGGTGGAATCAACCACTCGGGACGCTTCACCAGAATTCGTCTATTTACGAATTCGATCGTACCCTCCCGCCGCATAGCATTCAACCGCACAGTCACACTTTCGCGCGTTGTCCCGACGATTGAGGCAATCTCCCTGTGTGGCAATGGAATATCGATCAACACACCTTCTGACTCTCTGACCCCATAACGATGAGAAAAATCCGCCAGTAGACGATCGAGCCGCGCCGGGATAGCGTTCAGCGCAAAATCTGCCAGCCGTTGTTCCGCCCGTTCAAGGCGTTGGCCAATTAAACGCAAGGTGTAATCGTGGAGCGTAGGATCCTCTTCGAGCGCAAACTTAAATTCCTCCGCCGGAATCTTTAGCAGCACGCATATCTCGTAAGCCACAGCGCAGTTTTCACGACGTCCTGCGATCGAGTAAAGCGCTGAGTCACCAAACAAAGATCCCTGAGGCAGAATGTCGATTACTGCCTCTCGATCCGTATGCGGCTCCAGACGACAAAGCTTGATGCGGCCTTTTACGATGGCGTACAACGCGTCGGCCTGCTCGCCCGCGCGATAAATGAACCGGCGCCGGCGCGCCTCGACCACCGTCGAAGCTGCGGCGATTCGGTCAACCAGGTCTGGGCGCAGTCGCGAGCCAAACTCGAGTTGCTTCAACAGGGCAGCGCGCTCTGATGTAGTCAGATTATGGGCGCGGCGCGATGGTTTCTTGTCGGGGTCACTCATGCGTGTACTCAAAAATGAGCAAACAAATTGTGGATAAGATGGACAAACCGTATTTAGGCGTTGATATCGTAAGGAATCCCTGCGTGAACCTGCCCGAGGTATGGAAGTTTCAGAAAGTTGCAGTCTCGAAAAAAGGCGAGTCGTAAAATCAAAGGGACAACGACTGAATGGCCCGCACTCTACCATGAACCCTCTGGACGTGCAAGAATGATGGCCAATAAAATAAGGACCATTCGCTAATTGCGATTGAACCCCCGGCTCTGCGCCAGCGTAAAGTAAAAAGGTGCAATAACTGTCGATTTTGATGGGTGAATGAAGTAATGGCTGATTACAAAGATACATTGGACGAGTGGCAAAAAACGGTGCGCCGTAAAGCGCGCGAGTTGGACCAGAAATACGCGATTTCGGATCTGGTAGACGAAGGGACCCGGGCGGCAACTGACGCTGCGAAACGCGGGGCCCAAACGCTATCGTCGAGCGCTGGGAAACTACGCACCGAAGCAGAGCGTCTCTCTGAAACGGGCGAGGTAAATGAGACGGCTAAACGCGCCGCCGACGAAGCGATGCGGGGTGCAAAGAAAGCCGGGGACGTATTGCGGGATGTTGCAGGCGATGCGGGTAAGAAAGCCGGCGAAGTTTTCGACGACGCGAAGGGTTACTACGATCGCGCGTCGCAGTTTTATGACACGGGAGCAAAAGTAACGCGTGCATCGTCCGCTGCGACTACCGGTATTTTGAAAGCAAAGGACTGGATCAAAGAGAACCCCGGCAAGGCCGCGTTGGTTTCAGTTTCATTGGTAATGGGAGTGAGGGCAGGAGCTGCTTTGCCGGGACTCGATATCGTTTTGTTGGGTGCACATCCCCACTGGTTAACGCATTCGGCGTTGCCAATTTTTGGTGTCCGCAAACTCAGCGAGCGATTCGACGATTACCTGAAAAAGAAGGAAGCACTGATCGCTGAAGGAAAACTAACGGAAGCGGAACGCGAACAAGTTGAATTCGAGCGGAACATCACGAAGTACGTGGGGGCGCCTTTACTTGGTGCTTTTAGCTGTGCGGCGGGCGCAATGATGTGGGCCCAAATTGTGCAGCCGGCGGGAATCGCAGGCGCACCGATTAGTTGGCTGGTAGGAGGTAACCCTTTTCTCGGCGGTATCTGGTTATTTGCAAACGGCGCTATCTGTTTCCATGAGGGTTACAAGTTTTTCATGATTGCGCTCGCAGATCAGAAGGACGTCGAGAAGATGGTGAGGGAAATTAAAGGATTACTACCGGCCGCAACCTAAGGCTTAAATTTTTCGTGTGGTTCGTGGATCGATCTTATCGAGGTAAAGGCGATCCACGAATTACACGAAGTTTTTTTGTCTACACGACCATAATCGGGAACGGCCAAAAAGAAAGTGCAAACACCAGCAGCGTAATCACGCCCACTACTATGCGCCCCTTGCCGAGCGGCTCCATTCGCTCCGGTGAAGGATGCTTCACCCTTAACATTACGACGAGCAGTATGGTGTAGAGCAATCCACTGGGACTGCCATACCAGATGAAGCCGATCACCGCAATTGCGGCCGTTGTCACCAGCGCGAGCCGGCCGATTTTTCGGTGCGCAGATGATCCGAACACCGCGAACGTTCCATGACCGCCATCGAGTTGGCCCACCGGCATCAAATTGAGACTGGTGACGAGCAATCCAATCCATGCTGCCATGTAGAACGCGTTCGGCAGCGCCATCGAAAGATCCGCCCCCGTCAGTTGTCCAATCAGTCGTATCAGTAGTGGATCGCTGAAGATTATTCCCGGTGTGCCTGCCGGGATCGGGCTCGGTTCGAGCCGCAACACGCCTACCACGGCCACCGGCAACAACGCGACAAAGCCGGCTAATGGACCGGCAAGGCCAATATCGAACAATGCGCGACGCGATGGGATTGGAGACTTCATTTTTATGAAAGCTCCAAAGGTTCCGGCCAGAAAAAGTGGAGGCGCGGGAATGAAGAATGGCAGCGTTGCGTCCACGCCGTAATGGCGGCACGCCAGGTAATGGCCCATCTCGTGTGCAGTCAGTATCACCAACAGCGCCGCCGAGAATGTAATGGCTTCAATAAGAACGGCGGGCGTCGCTATCGCGTAAGAAAGAATCGCTAAGACAAATCGCAGATACGATTCCGGCGCGTAAATAAGGTATGTAAAGGGACTGGAAAATGCCGGCTCGGTTACTGGAATCTCGCCAGGTATTTCGAAAAACAGCCCGGCGAAGGTGGTAGTTAGAAACGTCAGAAAGAAAAGCGTTAGGTGTAGCAACCACTGGTGCGTCGTGGGTCGCGATGCCTGTTGTTGCCCGACGAACGGGTCTGAAGTGCTAAAAGGTGGAAACGGCTGGACCAGTTCACCTTTGGCCGCTCCCACGGAAATGTCGATAGCATCTCGATTCACTGTTCAATTCCGGGTAGCGTATGAACGTGGTTCCGCCGAGCTGGTATCACGGTACGCAAATGTTTCACTTGATGTCGGTGCTATGAACAAAAGGTGGGTAGTGCTCGATGGAATTGAGTCTAAAGCATTCGGGGAATTTAGAAGTCTGTATCATCCAGGTCGTCCGCTTCCATATCATTGTTTAAAACCCCGTCGTCGCTTACCTGCAAGTCTTTGCCAGGCTTAAATCTGATTGTCTTGCCAGAGGGGATGGCCACCTCTTCGCCAGTCCTCGGGTTACGGCCTACACCCCGTTTGCGAGGCTTAACAACAAACACCCCAAAGCCGCGCAACTCGATTCGCTCACCGCGAGTCAACGCTTCTTTCATTGAATGAAAGAGGGCGTCGACCGCTTGCTCAGCTTTCATCTTCGGGACGCCGGTTTTTTCCGCTACCCGGTTGATGATATCTAGTTTGATCACAATCGAACCTCCGTCCGCGTCGCACTGGGGTTTGTATTGAGCGGCAGTTGCAGGCAGGGATGATAGAGAGCGGTTACAAAGACTGTCAACCTTATGCTTACGAGCAACCGGGATTCCCACGAACGCAACTTATTTATGTCAAATTCCGGCCCGCAAAAGGATAATGGCGGCTTTGACAAGCAACGAAGCGAAAGCTAACCTCAATTTGCTCGCGGCAGTAAATAACCAGTAGGAACTCCAGCAGGAAGCTAGCTATGTTTGGTATCAGAAGTCGTCAACCACCGCCATTCGGTGACATCGACATTAACGACGACAGAGACATTCAGATTCAGCGGCCCGAACAAGCATCGCGGCGGGGCTTATGGTCGGAAGGCCGGTTGTTGCTGCGCGATCTCTTGTTTGCGCTGATGATCGCGGCCCTGGTGGTGGTGTTTGTTGTCCAGCCGGTAAAAGTTGAAGGCACGTCAATGCTGCCACGACTACACGATGGCGAGCGCATCTTTGTAAACAAATTGATTTACTACGACGACTACCGCTGGGCGCCTAAAGTCGACCGCGGCGATATCGTAGTTTTTTGGTACCCGGATGATCCGTCGAAGAGCTATATCAAAAGAGTAGTCGGATTGCCGGGAGACACCATTGAGTTGCGCGAAGGTTCGGTCCGCATTAACGGGACGGAGATTGACGAAAGCTATCTCGATCCGCGCTTTAATGTCTCGCCAAAAAGCCAGGCGCCCGTCTATGTGAGACCTAATTATTACTTCGTAATGGGCGACAACAGGGACAATTCCAGCGATTCACGGAGCTGGGGGTTAGTCCCGAAAAAATATGTTTACGGGAAGGCATTGTTTCGTTATTGGCCGCTCACGTCCGCCAGCGTGATCCAGCACGAAGACATGACTCCGGTCGGATCGCCTTTACAGTTTGAACAACCGGGTAGCTCGCCTGTGCCGCCTGGTTTTGAGAGTCAGTAATCGCAGAGTTGAGAATTTGAGTTGACGGTACTCGATTGGTTACGACTGCTGGCAATGGTTTTCTACGCGCCCGCACGTGGACTGCGCGAGGTGCG
>DATEPF010000131.1:0-4157 GCA_035273325.1 Pyrinomonadaceae bacterium
ACGATCCACGAATTGCACGAAACACACGAAATAAGATGAATCCTCCGTTAGACTTTGCGCAAGACCCGGCGCCCCGAAACTTCATAATTGCCACTAACAACAAAAGCAACAGCTTCGGGGTACAAGTCGTGTTCCTGCTCAAGGATGCGCGCGGACAGAGATTCTTCGGTATCGCCTTCGTGCACAGGTATCGCACGTTGGGCAATGATGGGTCCTCCATCAAGCGTTTCATCCACAAAGTGCACGGTACAGCCGGTGAATTTCACGCCGTGCTCAATGGCTTGTAGCTGCGCGTTCAATCCTGGAAACGCCGGTAACAAACTCGGATGAATATTCAAAATACGATCGCGAAACTCTTCCAAAAAGTAAGCCGATAAAACGCGCATATAACCGGCGAGGCAAACGAAATCCACCTGATGAGATCTCAGCACGCCAACGGTTTCACCATCATGGTCCTCGCGTGTGCGTCCGCGACGTTCAACCACCTCCGTTTTCAACCCCAGTTCCTGTGCACGAATGAGACCTGCAGCGTTTGCTTTGTCGCTAACGACAACGGCAATCTCTGTATCTGGAATACGACCGTCTCGCACCGCGTGTGCTAACGCCAGCATGTTCGAACCGCGACCCGAAATCAGAATGCCAAGACGAGTCATATTAACTAAAGGTCACGTCGCGATTGCCTGCAATCACGCGTCCTATTTCAAACACCTCGCCCGACCGCACCAGCTCCGATTCAACTTGTTCACGATTCTCAGACGCTGTGACAATCACCATCCCCACACCCATATTGAACGTGCGATACATCTCATGCTCCGGCACGTTTCCAATCGCTTGCATTGTTTTAAAGATCGGTAGAACCGGCCAACTCCCTTTTTCGATTTGCACGGCCGTACCTTCGGGCAGAATTCTCGGAATGTTGTCTGTCAGTCCACCGCCGGTGATGTGCGCCAATCCCTTGATTAAACCGGAATCAAGCAGTGGTCCCAGCGCCGGCAAGTAACTAGTGTGCTGCTGCAGTAAAGCCTCACCGACAGTCATTCCAACTTCATCCAGGCGGGTATCGACACGGAAGCCGGCTACATCAAAGAATAATTTCCGTGCGAGTGAATAACCGTTGGTGTGAAGTCCGACTGATGGTAGGGCCAGAAGCACGTCGCCCTCGCGAATCGTTTTGCCGTCGATTGTTTTGTCCCGGTCGACTACCCCAACAATAAATCCTGCCACGTCATACTCACCGGTCGCGTAGAAATCCGGCATCTCGGCAGTTTCCCCACCCAGCAACACACAGCCATTCTCGCGACATCCGGTCGCGATGCCTTCCACAATTGAAGCCACGGTTTCCGGATTTAACTTTCCAGTGGCGATGTAGTCGAGGAAGAACAGCGGACGCGCCCCCTGCACCAAAATGTCATTGACACAATGGTTGACCAGATCGCGACCGATTGTGTTGTGAACGTTTGCGAGGAATGCGATTTTCAGTTTCGTCCCGACGCCGTCTGCGGAAGCTACCAACACGGGTTGCTGCAAACCTGGAAACGCCCCGTCAAACATTCCGCCAAAGCTGCCGATCTCGGACAGGGTCCGTTCGTTGAATGTTCGCTGCGCGAGTTTTTTGATCCGGTCAGTGGCTTCGGTGGCGGCGTCAATATCGACGCCGGCATCGCTGTAAGTGATGGGCTTAGTCATTCTGCGTTCGTGTTGTTCGTGTGTTTCGTGTAATTCGTGGATCGTTTTCTTACCCAACACAAAAGGCGATCCACGAACCACACGAAATAGCACGAGACCGACTCACCATTTACTATTTTCCCGCAGGTGACTTCTTCGGTTTCGGCGGTGGTCCAAAATCGCCGTAAGCGATAAATCCTGAGCGGGTGGCATCGTCTTTCTGGGCCATCCTTCCCGCCCACACCTCGCCGGTAGCTTCTTTGGCAGTAGTTACTTTGAAATCGTTTTCTCTGCCACGGGTAACAATGGTGATCTCGCCATGCATGTCGGTGCGATAGAGCGTCGCGCCCACACTCTTCAATCGATCAAGAACAACTTGTGCCGGATGCCCGTAACGGTTCCACTCGCCGCAGGAGACGATCGCAACCCGCGGCGTAGCTCGACTAACGAAGTCCTCTGACGTTGAATACTTCGAACCATGGTGAGCAACCTTCAGAATAGTTGTGCGCAGGTTCAAATCTTTGGTGAGCCAGCGGTGTTCCGATTGTTCCTCAGCGTCCGCGGACAGCATCATGGAAAAGTCACCATAGTCCAGCCGCATGGCCATCGAGTTTGCATTAGGAACGTTGCCGCCCGTTTTCATTTGCTCGCGCGTAAACAGAGGCTCACTCGGTGCGAATACGCTCAGACGGGCGCCACCGCCAATGTCATACTGTTTACCCAGTTCAGCCTTTTCGTATTGAGCGCCGCTCGCCGTCACCGCTGCCTTGTAGTCTTCGTAAAACTTAATAACGGAAGTCGTACGCGAGGTCGCTCGTGCACGTGCTGGTCGCGGAGTTCGCCGGTTTGCGTTCGCTGCAGGCTTTGTTTGAGGCAACAGCGATTCGGGAACGTCTGGCGGCTCGCCGTTATCCACGATGTTCAGTACCTTGATTCCCTTCAGCACCTCGTCTGCGGCGCCCATGTGGTCGGGATGCGCATGCGTGACAAAGAAATAGTCGAGCTGCTGAACGTTGTTACGCTTCAATGCCTCGAGTACAACCTTGCCCTTGCCGGTATCGCCGGCGTCGATTAGAACTGTTTTTCCGGTTGGCGAAAGAATCAGAATCGACTCGCCGTTAACTGGCCCCACATCAAGCACCAGAACTTTGAGTTCGGCACCGGACGCCGGCGGGGGCTGCGTTCGCCACCACGGCAGCACATACTTCCACCCTGCGTACCCAGCGGCAGCCAGCACGATCACAAGAACCGCAACCGCGCACCCACAACCTTTAATCGATCGCGCCACTAAATAGACACCTTCGTCTTAGATAGAAAAACTTTCAAGCTTCGATGGACCGCAAATGCGGAACCGCGAGCGGTAGCGACCGGATGCCACACTCAACTCTCCTGTTTACTAAAATGCGGCTTCGCAAGATTGAGTGCTGGCATCCGGTCGCTACCGCTCGCGGTTCCGCATTCGTTTAGCCAGCATCTGGTCGCTACCGCTCCCAGTTCTGCATTCCTCAACCATCGATGAGACGAACCCGCTTTCGCGGCGCCGCCTAGTCTGCACCCACGGCTTCGTGGTCACGCTCCCACATCGTTTCCGCTTCACTCGTTATTCGCGTCGGATACTTCTCGTTCCAGCAGGCGACGCACGATGAGGTGGGACTAATGCCAATTGCCTCCACCATTCCGTCAAGCGATAGATAACCAAGCGAGTCGGCTTCGATAAACCTTCGGATTTCTTCGACCGACATTTGCGCGGCAATCAAGTCCGCTTTATTGGGGGTGTCAATTCCGTAGTAACAAGGACTGATGGTAGGGGGACAACTAATTCGCACGTGGATCTCTTTGGCGCCCGCTTCGCGCACCATCCGCACAATTTTTTTCGACGTTGTGCCACGCACAATCGAATCATCGATCAGCACCACGCGCTTACCTTCAATAAGTTCGCGCACCGGATTTAACTTGATACGCACGCCGAATGAACGGATTGACTGGCGCGGTTCGATGAACGTGCGTCCAACGTAGTGATTACGCACCAGGCCGAAACGAAAACTAATGCCGCTCTGTGCCGAGTAACCGATAGCGGCGACAGTTCCGGAATCAGGCACCGGCACCACGATGTCCGCGTCGGCAGGCTGTTCAATTGCCAATCTGGCGCCCATCCTGTGCCTTGATTCATTTACCGACTGACCGTAGATCAGTGAATCGGGGCGCGCGAAGTAGACGTGTTCAAACAAACACATCGACCAGCTTTGTTTATCCAGCGGATGCGATGATCGCAACCCGTTCTCATCGATGACCAGCATCTCACCTGGCTCAACATCGCGTACGTATTGCGCATCAATTAGATCGAACGCACAGGTTTCTGATGCTACTACCCACGAATCGCCCAAACGTCCCAGAGCCAGCGGACGGAAGCCTCGCGGGTCTCGAATCGCAATTAATGCTGACGGCGTCAGGAAGAGCATGGAGAATGCGCCTTCCGTGTTTCGCAATACCTC
>DATEPF010000132.1:0-7873 GCA_035273325.1 Pyrinomonadaceae bacterium
TTGCTGGGACTTCGCATCAGGCGCGGTGGCCGCGCAGCCGGCGTCTTATTGGCTATCGGGGTCGTCGTTCTTTATTACCTGTTGTCACTGCTGGGCGAGTCGATAGTGCGGACTAACACTGTTCCGGCGATAGTCGGGCAGTGGATTGCTACAGCCGTAATTCTGCTGTTGAGTTTGGTCGTTCTCGTCATCCGCGATGTCCCTAAATTTCGCCTGCTGCAACGGTTCAGCAAAACAAATGAGCCGAAAGCTGTCGCTATTCGGGCTACTTCGCAACACATCGTCGGCGCGGGCCGCTCAGGGTTCCCGAGCTTGCTGGACACCAATCTGTTTCAAGCCCTATCGGGTAGTTTTGTCGTCGGGTTTTTATCGCTGGCGGCAATCTTTACGATTTTTACCCTCTTTGAACTTTGGCGATTCATTGGCGCTAATAACGTACCGGCGTCGATAGTCGCAAAGTATTTACTGTTTCTCTTGCCGTTGGTAGCAGTTGAGCTGTTTCCCGCAACCATGCTGATCACAGTGCTGATCACCTACGCGTTACTCGCCCGCCGGAGTGAAGCGATTGCGTGGTGGGCCTCCGGCCAAAGTGTCTACAGACTGATGCTGCCCGGTCTCTTGTTTGCAATGGCCGCCGCTGCCGCCACCTGGTTGGTCCAGGAGCATGTGATGCCGCCGGCAAACGTGAGACAGGAAGCATTGAGAGCGCGAATCCGGGGAGGACAACCACGCGCCATCACCGGCACAGGGCGCCAATGGCTCGCTTCACCCGAGAACCGGCGAATCTACTCGTACGAGTTTGACGAGCAGCGACAGGTGTTGTACGACCCGACGGTTTATGAACTTGACGGTGATGCGGTGCACCTGCAACGCGTTTCGCTGGGTAAGTCAGGAGTGTGGACCGCCGGGAATGAGATTGTCATTAAAGAGGCCGAGGCAATTGACCTGGAAGGTTTTCAGGTGGCCCATCAACGTGTAGATGAAGTTCGTTTAACCGGCGTCGATTCGCCCCAGGTCTTTAGGCCCACTGTGGACAAGCCTTCGCAACTTAGCGTGGCGGCGTTAGCCGGGTACTTGCGAGCGGCAAAGCAGCGGGGCGTCGATGTCTCTGGTCTGGCTGTCGCTCTTCAGAGGAAGTATGTGAACCCGTTCAGCGTTATTGTGATGGCATTTATTGGGATGCCGCTGGCGCTGGCATTTGGGAAACGGGGCGCCGTCGTTGCGTTATGCGTGGCCGTCGGGGTCAGTATTGTTTACTGGGGAATTGGCGGAGGATTTCAGCAACTCGGAACGCATGGACTTTTACCGCCTGAGGTTGCGGCCTGGTCCCCGCCGGTGATTTTCGCAGCAGCGGGGACCTATTTCCTGTCTCGAGTCAGGACCTAGGTACCGGTTTCCCAGCTCGAGATGTATTCCAGTTGTTCTGCCGTAAGCGTATCAATCTCCAGGCCGAGCGCCCGCAGTTTCAACGCGGCGATTTCAGTATCAACTTCGGGTGGCAGCATGTGAACGCCTGGCTTCAACTCGCCCTTCTTCTCCACCAGAAATTCAACTGACAACGCCTGGTTGGCGAAGCTCATATCCATCACGCTGGCAGGATGACCTTCAGCGGCCGCCAAATTGATCAGCCGGCCTTCTCCCAGAACCATCACCCGATTACCATTCGATTTGAGCTTGTACTCTTCTACAAACGGCCTGACCGTCATTCTCTCATGTGAGAGTTCGCTAAGCGCGTCGAGGTTCAGCTCGAGATCAAAGTGCCCGCTGTTGCAGACCATTGCGCCGTCTTTCATTTCTGCGAAATGGTGGCGGTCGATTACGTGACGGTTGCCAGTCACGGTAATGAAGATGTCTCCAATTGGGGCTGCCTGGGCCATTGGCATGACGCGGAAGCCGTCCATCACCGCTTCGACGGCCTTGATGGGATCTATTTCTGTGACGATAACGTTAGCGCCCATGCCGCGCGCTCTCAGCGCAACGCCTTTCCCGCACCAGCCGTAACCAACCACCACGATGTTGCGTCCCGCGAGCAAGATGTTGGTGGCGCGGATGATGCCATCCAGAGTCGATTGACCGGTGCCGTAACGGTTATCGAAGAAGTGCTTCGTCTGAGCGTTGTTAACGGCGATAGAAGGGAAGGTGAGCACACCTGCGGTTTCCATCGCCTTCAGACGCTGAATGCCGGTAGTGGTCTCTTCAGTCGAACCAATCAGTTCCTTGATTTGATTGCCGCGTTCCTTGAGCAGTGTCGCCACCACGTCGGAACCGTCGTCGATGATGATGTCGGGATGTGAATCAAGCGCGATGCGGACGTGGCGATTGTACGTGTCCGTCGATTCGCCTTTGATCGCGTAAACCGGAATGCCCCAATCGGCAACCAGTGAGGCAGCGACGTCGTCCTGCGTCGAAAGGGGGTTCGAAGCAATCAGGACCGCCTCAGCACCGCCGGCTTGCAGCGCGCGCGCGAGGTTAGCCGTCTCCGTCGTGATATGGGCACAGGCTACCAGGCGGATGCCTTTCAATGGTTTCTCTTCATTGAAACGTTCCCTGATTAATCGCAGCACGGGCATCTCACGTTCGGCCCACTCGATCCGCTGCTTGCCTTTTGCGGCCAGGCCAATGTCTTTTACGTCATACTCCATCGAGGGTGTGGCACTCATTACTTATTGTCCTTATCTGAATAATGTTTGGATGTGGCTGATAGGGATTAAATCCCGGCAGCGTTGCGCAGCGCTTCCGCCTTGTCGGTTTTTTCCCAACTAAAACCGTCGCGACCAAAGTGGCCGTATGCGGCCGTGGCCCTGTAAATCGGCCGGCGCAGATCGAGCGATTCGATGATGCCGCGCGGTGTTAATTCAAAGTGCGAGCGGACCAATTTTTCCAGTGCGCTTTCTGAAATGCGGCTGGTGCCGTTGGTCTGCACGTTCACGGAAACAGGATCGGCGACACCGATTGCATACGCTAACTGCACCTGGCAACGGTCGGCGAGACCGGCGGCGACAATGTTCTTCGCGACGTAGCGCGCCATGTAGGCTGCCGAGCGATCGACCTTCGTCGGGTCTTTTCCGGAGAAAGCGCCACCACCGTGCGGAGCATAACCGCCATAAGTGTCGACGATAATCTTGCGTCCGGTAAGTCCGGCGTCTCCCTGTGGACCTCCGGTGACGAAACGGCCGGTTGGGTTGATGTGGACCTTGGTATTGGCATCGAGTAAATCGCCAGGAACTGTTTCGTTAATTACCTGCTCACGAATTTCTGAACGCAGTTGTTCGTTCTTCACGTCCGGTCCGTGTTGCGAAGAGATAACTACTGCTTCCACGCGGAACGGACGGCCATCGCGATACTCGATCGTGACCTGAGATTTGCCGTCTGGCCGCAGGTAGGGCAGGGCGCCAGACTTACGTACGTCTGTGAGACGCTTGGCCAGCATGTGGGCCAACTGAATCGGCAAGGGCATCAGTTCCGGTGTCTCATTACATGCGAAACCAAACATCAATCCCTGGTCACCGGCACCGCCAGTGTCAACGCCCATCGCGATGTCGGGCGACTGGCGATCGATTGCGCACAAAACGCTGCAGGTCTCAGAATCGAAACCAAACTTGGCCCGCGTGTACCCAATCTCCTTAATCGCGTCACGCGCAACGCGGCTGTAATCAATGCGGGCTTCGGTAGTGATTTCTCCGGCAATAACAACCAACCCTGTGGTCACCAGTGTTTCACAAGCGACACGGGCTCTGGGATCTTCCGCCAGTGCGGCGTCTAAAACGGCATCGGAAATGGCGTCGGAAATTTTGTCTGGATGACCTTCGGTGACGGACTCGGAGGTGAATAAAAAACCTGATTCAGTACTCAAGCAGACTCCTTTGCAAACTCTTGCGGAAATTCGAGATAGGAAAAAGACCGCGTAATGTACCAATCTGGCTTCTGGAGTGTCAAGGCGAGGCCCAAATGCATTGTGGTATGCCTAAAAGCAATCCACGAATTACACGAAAAATCACGAAGAGTTTTAGGTCCTTCTTAAGTCACGGAGCGCATCTTTACCGATCCAGCGAGCCGCCGAATTCGGACTTGCCGCCAGGCGTTCCGCAAGCTCAATGGATGAAGCTTTTAGCTCAGGACTCCTCCGGCCAACACCGCGCAGGGCCCAGCTCACCCCCTTCTTAACAAAGTTCCGTTCGTCTGTTGCAGCTCGCTCGATCAACGGCAGGCAGTCAGCGAAGGGCCGATCGTCAGACTTCTTGTCGTGTAAGGCCAAACTTGCGAGCAGGGCAAACGCAGCTCGCTTAACAAACTCGTCCTTCCGTTTAGACCATTGAGAGACCTTCTTGAACGCGTGAGATGTCTTGTCGAAGAGATGGAAACAAGCAGTATCGCAGATGGCCCAACTATCGAAATCTTTGCACCAACGATCCATCTGCGCAGCAGTGACCAGCTGCGGGTCATCAACAAACGTCGCCAGCATCCGTGCTTCATACCAGCCGGTCTCCCAAAGCGCTTGGGCCAATTCATGATTTCGGCCCAGGCGCTTTCCCAGGTCTCGAATCTGCCCAACTGGCACTCCAAACGCGTTGTCGGCCGGAATCGCATACCGCGCCATACCGTCGCGCGTTTTCTTGGTACCCATCCTCTTGAGCTGGGCCACAATGGCATCTGCCTGTTTCTTGATATCAGTATGTAATGCTGTCATTAGTTTCGACCGTTACCTTTGGTTCGCGTCTATTCGTGAATCGTATTGTAGGGTTAAACTAAAAGGTTCCACGAATTACACGAAAAGCTGCGGACGTACGATCATGAAACCACTTGACGAAAAAATTGCATTGGTCGCCGGAGCAACGCGCGGTGCGGGGAGAGGAATAGCGATTGAGTTGGGGGCCGCCGGGGCTACGGTCTATTGCACGGGTCGAAGCACAATCGAACAACGCTCTGAGATGAATCGTCCCGAGACGATTGAAGAGACCGCCGAGATGGTAACGCGCGCCGGCGGGCAGGGAATTCCCGTTCAGGTGGACCACCTGGACCACGAGCAAGTGAAATCTTTGGTGGGGCGCATCGATCGCGAGTACGGACGGCTGGACGTGCTGGTGAATGATATCTGGGGAGGGGACTGGCTCACTACCTGGAATGTCTCGGTTTGGGAACACTCACTCGAGAATGGCCTGCGTATTCTGCGGTTGGCGATTGACACGCATATCATCACCAATCATTACGCACTTGCGCTGCTGATTAAGAATCCGGGCGGACTTGTAGTCGAGATGACCGATGGCACTGCCGAATACAATGCTGAAAACTACCGGTTATCAATGTTCTACGATCTGGCAAAAGCTTCCGTAATTCGCATTGCCTGGGCGCTGTCACAAGAGCTTAAACCGCATCAAGCTACGGCAGTCGCAGTGACGCCCGGCTGGTTGCGTTCAGAACAGATGCTGGATAACTACGGTGTCACAGAATTGAACTGGCAAGATGCTGTCGCTCAGCAAACACACTTTGCCATAACTGAAACTCCTCGATACGTTGGCCGCGCTGTTGCAGCGCTCGCTGCCGATCCGGACGTCGCCCGCTGGAATGGTCAGTCTCTATCAAGCGGTCAACTCGCTCAGGTCTATGGCTTTACCGATCTCGACGGCTCACAACCCGACGCTTGGCGGTACGTAGTGGAAGTACAAGACGCCGGCAAGCCTGCAGATGTAAATGGGTACCGTTAAGCAATAGTTTACTCTCGTATGCACCTGATTTGGCCGTATAGCTCGGTTTGGCGAAGCCGGTTACCACATAATATATATTATCAGACGCAAGCGATAGATGGATTGGTGGGTTCCCTTTACGGCTATCTAGGGGCGTCGGGCGAAACTAAGTCGAGGTTCACAGCGAAATTTTCCAGGGCGGAATCTGGGCCTTCCCACTCGCGGTAATACTTCAGGCTGAGACGGCCTTGCCCTTCTTCGGGTGTGCGGAAATGAAACTCGCGAAGGCCTCCACGGCCCATGGTGGGATTCGGTTCGTCAGGAGCCGACGTAGGAGACGGCGCCGAAGGATCAGAGGCTGCCGTTTGCTCCTCAGTTAATCCTTCGGCGCGCTCTATGTGCCAGCGGTATCCGGTGGTGGCGTTCTCCGGCAATCGCACCGTGATCTGATCACCAGGGCGAACTTTTACGGTTTCTCCGTTATTCGCCTGACTTAAAGCGACAATGGCCATGTGCACACCAGTGGGGCTATTTCTTTGGATTCTTACCCGTTGCCCCTGTTCCTAAGTCCTCCGGTGACATTGGTCGGGGTGCAGCGCCTTCGACAGTTTCAGCCAGCGCCTGCAACGAGGGCGTCGGAATGCCGCCGGCTTCGGCTTCCACCAACGACCCAAACGCGCTGGGCTCAGGCGCGGCAGATGCAACGCTCCCCTGCAATTGCTCTATTGCCATGGGAACCGGTGGTGTCGAGCTCCCTGAGGACGAAGCCGACGATGTCGATAGCTCTTCAGCGGACAAAGGCGTTGGCGGCGCCTCGCCCCCGCCCCCGAATGTAAGTTCTTCAAGAGCCATCGGACGCGCTGGTTCAGTTTCGGCAGCAGACTGCACGGCTGCGGCGCGAGAGCCGGCGCTTGAGCCGGCCTCACCTTCTGAGCCGAAAGAAACATGAATGTTTACATCACTCACGGCATTACCTCCTCTGTGTTCAGGTGCGACTCCAGCATGCTCCCGGTACCTGCGGATCATGTTTTAGCTGTCACCTGAAGCAGCCCGTTGGCTACATGTAGGACTGGGTGATGTTCTTTTGCGCGGTAGCATCAAACACCACAAAAACCTGCCGATCATTTCCCTTCGCAGTTGTTAGCAGCGTGAACACGTTGGTCACGCCGTCAGCAGAACCAGGAAGGATCTTGTGCCAGGCATTTGTTCCCACCAGGTGTGCCCAGCCGTTTTGGCCATCACGCGATGTGAATACCTGATTGATTTTTGTCCACATAGTAAACTACCTCCTCAATTGGAAATTGTCATGTATGTTGCGGACCACGTCAGCCGGTCATTCTCTTGAATTCCTGGCTGACGCGATCTTACGTTCTGACTGCGACCAGGTCTTAGAGATAAGCCTGGTACACGAAGTCTCCGTCAGCGTAGATGGTCACCTTCTTATTCTTCGCCACAGCTTGCGCGAAGAGTGCCAGCATGTTGGTAATGCCGTCAGAGGTGCCGGCCTGGATCTTGCGCCATCCCAGCCCCGTGAAATGCGCCCACCCATTCTGAGAATCTCGCGATGCGAAGACTTGCGAGACGGTGACATTATTGTGCCAGGTCGCCGAAATCTGGACGACCACTGACGAGAAGCTCCAGCTGCTATCGATAAGGAGATCGGTCTGCCCATACTTCATCCGCATGAACCCGGCTTCTCCCCAACCCGTTCCCCAGCTGTTCTTGATAATCCAGCATTGTTGCGAGTCGTCGTATCCGACTACGCAGACGCAGTGGTATCCACGCGGGTTCAATCGAGTTGCGGCAGAACTCTTAACGTAAACACCGCTGGCATATGAGAAGAAATCGCTCCACACCTCCATTCCGGCGAGGACCGGTCCGGCAGCGATCGCATTTTTCCGCGCCTCCATGGTCGAGTGATTCGAGTAACTAGCTATCTTGGTCAGGCGGTTTTGCCAATCACTGCAACGGGCGGCATTGCAGTTCATGTCAGAGCCGCCGCCGGCGGTGTACGGCATGCACGCCTCGTCGACCACGCCAGTGCTCTTTGCATAGTCGAGTCCGGAGGTTAAGCCCCAGCCGCCGCAACTTCCGCCGCCGCAAAACTGGAGGAATCCTTCGGAAAGATCGATGTTGTGGTTAGGGTTTTGAAGTTTAATTCGGATGGCTGACTCGATGACCGCGCAACTGCA
>DATEPF010000133.1:0-5433 GCA_035273325.1 Pyrinomonadaceae bacterium
CCAACGGCAAAACTAAAGTAAGAAACTCTCTTATGATCGCCGCGCTTAGCGCGTCCTTATAATCGTCGCGCTTAGCGCGTCCTCAAATGCCAAATGAAAAATGTGAAATGATATATGGAAAATCTTCCTTCCGCCCCGCTCCTGCCTCCTGCGTCCTGCCTCCTGCCTACTGGTTCCGCCTCTCCACGAAAGCGACCCCTGCCCGATAATCAACGTCCCAATCTTTTCATTCTCAGCATAAATCTCCAGGTCCAACGACGTCCCCGCCCGCGTCAATTCCACCACATGCAAGTTCGCCCTGACCGAATGTTTCTTAATCACACGTTTCTTGCGCATCGGATCTCTCCTCGAACGGCGGCTTATCTTGTTCACGAACAGCTAAACGTGAAACTCCGGCATGAATTCGCCGTTGCTATTTACCCACTCGCTTAAACGCCCGAATGGTCAACTTCCCTCCAGTATCCTTCGTCTTATTCTTATAAACCTTCGGCGTCGGACGCTTCTCAATCACAGCGCGGCAAATCTTATTATCGTTAGCAATCAACCGACGATGCTTTCTTGCAGAGTACCCGCGAAACCGCCCTTGAAGCGCATCGAGAATATCTTTCAGTCGATTATCAACGTCGTGAATGTCATGTCGTTTACCGCGAGTTAAATACAGAAGGATCTCAACGTCTAAAAAATCCTCATCCTCGTATTCCACACCACATCTCGCCGCAGCTTCGCAAACATTCGCCAGAATCTCTTTCCGCCACCGCTGACGGTCCTTCTGATAGGTAGGAAGCAAGGTGCGAATGGTGCGCGCAATCTTAGGCATCGATAACCCTCACGGATTGTAGTGGCCGTGGTTTGCGAAAAATTTCACGGTTTGCTTAAAGAAATTCTCTCAAATCGGCTCCACGCGTAGCCGTCGGCGAATGTGGGCGTCTGCACCTCACCGAAATCGCCTATAACTTGTGCGCGAGCCTTTCTGCGGGACCGGCGCGAATCCCTTCTGGAGCCTTATTCTCACTTTTTAAAGATGCGTGGCGCATTCGACGGTGTATTTGCCGTTTACCGCAAGGCAGATCTGGCTCGCGGCGTTTTATCCCTTGCAGGAGCTTTCCCTCCTAGTTAGTTCAGGCAAAACGCTCACACTCTGCATAATTATTTCGCTCGCTAAAAACGCCGAACCGATCGTCGACCACAGTTGCACCTGATTTTGGCGGAAGTCTTGGAGAGATTCGATCGTTCTGGAGAAAATCATCTAGCGGCGTTTTCATCTAGGTTTGCCCTGAATTTTGCTCAAATGATATCGTATCTGCCGTCGCAGATAGGAAAAGAATATGAGTATAACGACGGAGGTTGCAGAGGTAATCGGCTCCGACGAGGAGTTGGTGATAGAAGTTATATCGGAGTTCGTCCTTCAGCTCCATCGACATGCATTAGAGTACCGGGGAATGAACGGAGATTTTATAGGAGAAGAACTTAGAACCCATATTCCGCCGCAAGCCTTCTACCATTTCCTCGGTTTTCTAGATTACTTCGCCGAGCGTTACGACTGGGAGCCTGGCTCGGCGTCGGAGTACTTGATGCGGCTTGGGCTGAGAGACGATTGGTCACCATATCGGGACCAGATGAAGGGTTGGCACGTGGCTCGCCGATTGACAGGCGGGTGAGGAAGAACACGCGGCTCTATTCCGGAATTGTAAAGAAGCTAATCGTTATCCAAGCAAATACCACTATTAATGAGTCTACACACAACATAAGAGATCTTAGTTTTTAGGTTATCGAGTCACCCTCGAATAATTCTCTTCGGGGGATAACCGGCATTAGAGAAGCAGGACGCCAACCCTTGCCTCAATCTTTCTTAGTCTGGAGATCACTTAGAGTTGTCGTGCATATCAAATCCGTCAATCGACGAACTTGTTACTCACGATAAGACAAGACTTTATCGATGTATTTCTTGTGCACCTACGCAAACGGGCCCTACTGGCGTAGCGCCATAGAACCCTTACTTTATCCGTCTGGCTGTTCGTTCTATCGTCCTTTCTCATACAGACGAGAGTATCTTTCCGACAGCCTCTCAGCGGCTTTTGCTACCGCAAATGAAAGAAAGCGGTTTCTTTCGGATGAAGACCGCTGTCAGGGCATTTTTGGACTTAGCTTCAATTCAACTGAGGGTAAGGCCTTCTATGAGAGCTTCATACCTCTCAGGATAGTTACACTCACTGATATTCAGGGAACTGACGAATATCACCTTTTCTTTAGATTGGGTCCTTACGTCAAATTAGAAGAGACAAAGAAACTACGGCGCCTATCGCTTTCCGGGTTAGTTGATTTTGATAAACCGACGACCAGGCTAATGATCGATATTTCCGCAACAGGTCCCCTTTTTAAAGAAGCTACTACACTATTGAAAGGGAATGCTCCACACTCTGAGTTACCAACCGGTTTCTGGGACAGCCTCATCAAGGATGAGTCAGTTTCAACTAAGGCTAAACAAAATTTCGACGGCGCGACTATTCTGAGACTTCTTGAAGTCCGCGAGAGAGGTGAATCAAGACAGCTTGAGCCGACTTTGTTGAAGAGAAAGCTTGACTTAAGAGAGATACGAGAGAACCGAACCTCCACTCGACTTGTATATGGTTTTGATTTACAAGCCGAGACTGTTTACGACATTCAACTCGCCTACTCACGACTCTTACCTAGAGGAAAAGAGAGTGAGCATCAGGTGGGGGCTTATAAATTTGCGAGTCCTGCTGAACACTATGAGGTTTCTAAGTTACAAATACCCATTACCGGAAACTACCGGTACGAAGGAATTTGGATTCGCCCGAAAAAGGGACAACCTGCTCCAACTACCTTAGATTGGGTCGGCACTTCAGTGCTTAAGAAAGGTGACAATCAAGAACAGGCTGATCCAAACTCTCAAAAGATAATTGGATTGCAAATACCTATTTTAAACCACTACACATTTTGGACAACGGAGCGAATTATCTACGCGCTACTCGTTGTAGTTTTTAGCATCAGCGCCGCTGCAGCTTTTTGGAAGGCGTTGAGCCTCGGAAGTATTCGAGTGACGCCGGGGGAACCTCCGTCGCCCCTTATAACGATTGCCACGGCATTAGGTGCGTTTTTCGCTGCCATTGCAGGCAGTTCTTTACAGTCACTTGTAAAAGCCTTCTTTGAAGATTCGAAGTCTGGTTGAAACCTATTCTCACGTTCAATCATGAAAAAATCGCAAGCCGATCACATTCAGTCGGAAGGACAGTTCCTTCTTGATTCTCTGGCGGCCAGATCTAGAAAAACGATCAATTTATTGGAGGTCAGCGACCCTCAGATCCGCAAACTCTTTGATGAAGCCCTCCGTCTTACACACTATGCAGGTTCTTGTCAGAGAGTTGGCAGATGCATGAGATTGGCCATCATGCTTAACAATAAGTGGGCAGGAGGAATAGTTTTGGGCTCAACCTTTCCAAATATCGACGTCCGAGACAGATCTGTGGGCCTGAAATCGTTCGTTGTAAATTACAAGTCGCGCGGGCTGAAGAGCGCTTGGGCTCGAGAGAACCGAGAGTATTGGGGTAGGCTGCAAAGAATCGTTAACCATGCAAGGACCTTCGTATTCCCCTCGTTTCAAGGTCAAGGTGTAGGTACGAGAGCGCATCGTATATTACTTACACAAGGAGTCAGATTGTGGGAGCAAAAGTATGGTGACAAAGTAGCCGCCTTAGACACTCTTTGCGATCACGGCGACTCAAAGCTTTTTCTCGTAAATGGCTGGACTCACGTCGGAGAGACCAAAGGGTATTGCTCAAACCCGAAAGCGAACTTTTCGAGAAAATCGAATAAGAAACATCCGTTCAAGAACAACGTGGCTCTGACCCTTCATCCAAGCAATAGGAAGTGGGTCGTGTGGGTAAAGGTATTGGATCAGAAACTATTGTCTTGACCTTTCTCACTTTGGACGTCCACAGATTCGTCACCCGGTATTGTTCAAAGCAAGTTTTGTATGCCCCTGACTCTCCAAGAACTCAAGTCGCATCTCTGGGACTGCGCCGAGATCTTACGCGGCAGCGCCGTGGACAGAACTGATTGGAAGGCTTACATCCTGCCGCTCCTCTTCTTTAAGCGAATTTGCGATGTTTGGGACGAGGAGACGGCAGAGGCGACGAAGCTTTTCGGCGACGTTGATCCAGTCGACTATCCTGAAGTGCACCGATTCAACATTCCAGAAGGGTGTCACTGGCGAAATGTCCGTGAGACTTCGATGAATGTTGGCGCCGCTCTTTCACACTCCATGCGAGAGATTGAGCGAACAAATCCCGACACTCTATACCGAGTCTTCGGAGCTGCGGACTGGGGCAATCGAGAGATGCTCACTGATGAGATTTTGAAGGATCTCATCGACGGTCTCTCGGCCGTCTCGTTCGGTAACTCTAACGTTAGTACTGACATTCTCGGCGACGCTTATGAATACCTCATTGGGCGCTTCGCGGATGTCACAAAACGAAAAAAAGCCGGCGAATTCTATACGCCTCGAAGTGTAGTTCAGATGATGGTCGACATCCTGGATCCGAAGGAAGGCGAGAGCATTTACGATCCGGCATGTGGAACCGGCGGTATGCTTCTGGGAGCGATTGAACACATCGAACGCGCCGGTGGCGATCCGCGCACCTTCTTTGGCAAGATTTACGGCCAGGAAAAAAACCTAACGACTTCGTCCATCGCCCGCATGAACCTCGTGCTTCACGGCATTGAAGACTTTCAAATCGTGCGCGAAGACACATTACGCAGCCCCGGTTTTACCGACTCCAGCACCTCGGGCCTGGCCACGTTCGACTGCGTGATCGCTAATCCACCCTTCTCGCTGAAAGAGTGGGGCCGCGAAGTGTGGGAAGCGGATCCCTGGGGACGCGCGCAGTATGGCTTGCCACCCGACAGTTACGGCGACTATGCGTGGGTGCAACACATGGTTGCTTCGATGGCGGTGGCCACCGGCCGCGTGGCCATAGTGCTGCCGCAGGGGGCGCTCTTTCGCAAGGATGCAGAAGGTAGGATTCGGCGGGCTCTGCTTGAGCAGGATCTGATTGAGGCGGTCATCGGACTCGCCCCAAATCTCTTCTACGGCACCGGTCTCGCTGGTTGTGTTGTGATTCTGCGACGGTCAAAGCCGGCGGCGCGCAAGAAGAGGGTTTTGATCGTTGATGCTTCGAGTCTCTTTCGCAAAGGTCGCGCCCAAAACTTTCTCGCCCCGCAGCACGCTCAGCAGATTGTCGGTTGGGTGCGCGACTTTGCCGATGTCGCAGACCGGGCGAAAGTGACCAGCCTCAGCGAGATCGAGCAGGAAGACTGGACGCTGAACATCTCTCGTTATGTGTTGCCGCCAATCGGCGAAGACATTCCGCCGCTGCCGGTGGCGGTTGCGGCTTTCAAGCAAGCCATGGCCGA
>DATEPF010000134.1:0-10276 GCA_035273325.1 Pyrinomonadaceae bacterium
GTTCGTGTGTTTCGTGGATAGTTTTTTAGGCAGCAAAAAGAGTGAGCCACGAAGTGCACGAACCACACGAAGTAACACTAAATAAGGTGAATTGTGCCCAATAGTTATTCGGTAAGAATCAACAAAATCAGTAGGGCCACAAAGCCGATCACCAACAGCAAGCCGTTGAACTCGGGCGAGCCGTGAAACGCCTCCGGGATCATCGTTTCCGAGACCATCGCCAGGATTGCACCGGCCGCGAATGCTTCGACTGTCCCACGGACCACCGGTTCGGTGCGTCCAAGTACAAGCCCTGCAAGCGCTGCAGCCAAGCTGATCGTCAGCGCGATTCCGAGCCATAGGCCAAATACGTAGCGTGCGGATCGTCCCGCCCGCCGCATTCCGGCACTGCTCGATAGAGCTTCCGGGATGTTTGCAAGAAAGAACGCCGCGACAGTTCCCAAGCCGGGCGCGCCCTGGTGCAGCACGCTTACTCCCAGCACTACACCTTCGGGAACGCCGTCGAGGAACGTACCTGCTGCGATGGCCAGTCCGCTACCAGGCTCACGTCTTTCTTCAGGCTGTTCCACGCATTCGCCGCAGCGTTTTCGGTGCTTTCCTCCGCGGCGAGCGACTACCCAGTTAAGGGAACTGAATACCGCCGCCCCACTCAGCAGACCCGTAACCGTCCAAGTCAAACTTGCCGCGCCGCGCGCGCCGATTACCAGATCCACCGCGACAACGGCCAGAAGGACACCTGCTCCGAACGTCATCACGCGCGCGATGGCGGTGTGTTGAAGCCTCGTGTAGTACCCACCAAAGGCTCCGACCAATAACCCGGATGCAGACAGGAGGCCCCAACCGGCAGCCTGCAACCAGATGGGTAGCTCTACCAGCGGTACCATCACTGTTAATCTTTCATGCCCGCAGACGGCTATGCCTGCATGTTATTTGTGGGGTTTGTGGATCGTTCTTACGGAGCTCAAAAACGACCCACGAATTACACGAAACAATCAATCGCGAAGGTAGTGGCAGCTGTATCCACCAGGATGCTTGCGCAGGTAGTCCTGATGGTACTCTTCTGCGCTATACCAGGTTCCGGCGGGCTCGATGCTCGTCGTGATCGGCCGGTTCCAGCGGCCGGAGGCGCCGACACGCGCGATAACGCGTTCCGCGATCGCTCGCTGTTCGTCGGTCTGCGGAAAGATCGCCGAACGATACTGCGTCCCGCGGTCATTGCCCTGGCGGTTCAGAGTCGTGGGGTCATGCAAGCGAAAAAACCAGCGCTCGAGCAGTTCTTCGAAGCTAAGCACGGATGGGTCGAACGTTACCCGGACCGCTTCCGCGTGTCCGGACTTGCTATCGTGCGTGTCCTCATATCGCGGGTTCTCGAGCCATCCGCCGGTGTAGCCGACGTCGATATCAATCACGCCAGGCACATCGCGCAGGATGTCTTCCACGCCCCAGAAGCAGCCGCCGGCGAGCACGGCAACTTCCACTTGTTGCTCGCCGGTCGTCACCCGGCGAGTCGCTTCATTAGCTTCATTCATGTCACTGGTCCTCACTGTGGGTCGTTGCTACCTTCGCCTTTACGGGCGATTGGTAATTCCCAACCTCTGAACGAAAAGCAATTGCCAGCCGGTTCCATCCATTGATGGCGATGACGGCCATCGTGAGCTTTACTAACTCCTCTTCGCTAAACTGCGCCGAAGCAGCCTCGTACTCTTCGTCCGAAGCATGCGTCTGCGAGATGTTCGTGACTACCTCGGCCCAAGCCAGCGCCGCCCGCTCGCGCTCTGAATAGTACGGTGTTTCGCGCCAAGCGTTCAGGCCGTAGAGTCTCTGCTCAGTCTCGCCGGCTGCGCGTGCGTCTTTTGTGTGCATGTCAATGCAGTAGGCGCAACCGTTCATCTGCGACACGCGTGTCTTGACCAGTTCAAGCAGCGCGTGGTCCAACCCTGACTCGTCCACGTATTTCTGTAGTTTGTACATCGCCTGCACCGAACCCGGCGCGGCCTTGCCATAATCTAAACGGTTTTTCATCCCTTCCTCCCCTCCTGCTTGTTAAATGATACGCCCTTGGCGCGGACAGTCCATCGATTGGGCTACTCAAGCCGCATGATCTTGAAAGAGCATGAAATGAGTCCTCCGTTTAGGGCGTCGGCTGATCCTGCGCTCCTCCACCTTGCTCCGGTCTGACGCGCGTTCAGGTTGGGAGTTCCGTCCCGGCCTGCTCTGCCGCCATGTACTGCGCATACCAATCCGGCCAGTTCGCGTCCCGCTGTCCAGTGCGCTTCTCGTGTTCGCCATGCGCCGCCTCCGCTCGCCGAAGCGCGCTTGCCAAGTCGGTCACGGAACCGTAGGAGGTGACACCTGGGTCGATACGTCCGGGTAGTCGCATCGTAATTTCCTGTAGCAGCCAACTATTGCCGTCCGGATCACTGAACGTGGCCAGAGAGCGATAGGTACCATGGTCAGGGTCTGGACCATCAACAAAACCATTCGCGCCAAGGTGGAAGATCTCGCTCACCTCGATCCCTGCCTCAAGCAGTGCGTTCCGAGTGGCTTCGATGTTAGAGACGACCAGGTAGGTCCTCTGAACTGAACCGGGTGCGGCGGACGTCAGGTTCGCACCGAACTGGATCGAACACGCGGAACCGCGCGGCGTAAATTGGAATACGCCTGAACCTGGCGGCGTAGCGTCCTGTCTCCACCCGAGCTTGCGATAGAACCGCTCCGCTCGTTCGACATCTGAAACGGGAATCACTACCACCTCCAGTTTCATATCTACTGTCGCAACTCGTGGGTCAATGAACATGTCGTTGCTACGAATCTCTTTCTGTGCACTTGCCATGATGTTTTTTCCTCTTTCGGGTTTTAGGTGACTGGAACGCGCGGGCGCTCGTCAGTGATGGGAACATTCTCCACCTGGTTGAGGTAAGCCCCATATCCCTCCGCCTCCATATCGTTGCGATGGATAAACCGAAGTGCGGCCGAGTTGATGCAATAGCGCAATCCGCCACGATCCTGTGGTCCATCCGGAAATACATGGCCCAGGTGACTGTCGGCGTGCGCCGAGCGCACTTCGGTGCCACCCTCCCTGGCGTCAGGGCGTTCGTTCACGTTGGCGCGATCGATCGGCTTCGTGAAGCTCGGCCAGCCACTGCCAGAGTCGAACTTGCTGGACGAGGCGAACAGCGGCTCGCCCGACACGACATCGACGTAGATCCCGGGTTCCTTGTTGTAAAGATACTCTCCGCTTCCCGGACGTTCGGTCGCGGCCTGCTGCGTTACGCGAAACTGCTCAGGCGATAGCTGGCGGATCGCTTCTTCGTCTCTGCTGAACTTCTGCATCGTTCCTTCTTGTTGCGAGCTTTTCATGAAACCTCCTTGCACCGTAGTGTCCGACATGCTTCAGCTTGTCGGGACCTGGTTTACGCGACAAGCTGAAGCATGTCGCACAATAGTTCTACCGCAGCGACTTTAGGCCGGCGCGCATCTCCTCCACCAAAAGCTTCGGCTGTTCCCACGCCGCAAAGTGCCCGCCTTTGTCGAGTTTGTTGTAGTGGATGAGCCTGGGATAGGCGCGCTCCGCCCAACTTCGCGGCGTATGAATTTGCTCGTCAGGAAAGACGCTTACCGCAACCGGAATAGAGACGTTCTTGGGTCCAAGGTCGGCCTTGGCGAACCCCTCCCAATAGAGACGCGCCGCCGATATAGTTGTGTTCGTCAACCAGAATAGTGTCGCGTTGTCGAGCACGTCGTCCCTGGTAAGGCCGGTCTGTTCCCCGTCGAAAGCACGTGCGATGAGGCGCAAACTGATCGGGTCGTGGTCGATCAGCCAGGACGCCACGCCGATGGGTGAGTCGGCGATGCCGTACAGCGTTTGCGGGTGCGCTGTCATGAAAAACTGTGTGGGAATGGTCTTATACAAGAGGGCAACCGTCTCATATGCGCGTTTCTCTTCGGCTGAGAGACCCGTTGGCGCCGGGCTCCCGGCAGCAGCGGCCTTGTTGATGTCGGCTGGAACCGCGAGGGGTAGGTTCGTGTGCATACCGATCAATCCCGGATGTCCCTGTGTCGCCATCACGTCGTTGATAATCGCGCCCCAATCCCCGCCTTGCGCGACATAGCGTGTGTACCCGAGGCGGTTCATCAGCACGGCCCAGGCACGCGCGATGCGCGTGTGGTCCCAGCCGGTCATCGCCGGCTTCTCTGAATACCCGTAGCCCGGCATCGACGGAATTACAACATCGAAAGCATCTGACGCACTCCCGCCAAATGCGGTGGGATCAACGAGTGGATCGACAATCTTGAGCTGCTCGATGATCGACCCGGGCCACCCGTGCGTGACGATGACTGGCAACGCGTTCTTTTCTTTCGAACGGACGTGAATGAAGTGGATGTCCAACCCGTCGATATTCGTGATGAATTGCGGATAGCTATTGAGTTTTGCCTCGACCTTGCGCCAGTCGTATTCCGTCGCCCAATAGCGGGCGAGCTTCTGCATCGTCGCGAGCGGAACGCCCTGCGAAAAATCGGCGACGGTCTCTTTTTCGGGCCATCTGGTTGCGTTGATGCGTCTCCGCAGTTCAGTCAGTTCCGCTTCCGGCACGTTCACATTAAACGGACGAATAGCGTTCCTGTCAGTTGTCGGTTCTCTGGCTAGTTGGGCAGCAATGGTTTGCGTCATGTGTTCTCCTTTTTAGTAGGGTTGGATTTCTTTGTTCGTTTAAGGTCGGCCGTCCCTTTCTCGTGCGGTTCTCCGGCTAAGGCGAGTAACGTGTGAAAACGAAGTCGCGATCTTTGACAGCCTGGTGGCAAGGGAAGCATTTCTTCATTGCGGCCTCGTCCGTCGGTTTGCCTTCCTTATCAAATGACGAGTACCCCCAGCCGCCAGTCGCGGCATACTTCTTCGAGTCCTTGATCATAAATTGAAGGTAAAAGTCCGTAGGTGAGCCGGCCACGAAAGATTGGTCGCCGCCAAAGGCTTTGTTGTTTTCCTCAGACGCGATGTAACTCCAGGCTATCCGTCCCACGATTGCGCCTTCCGTAAACGGAAGCCTGTTCTCACGGTATGACTTGATCGCTGTGTCATTTCCCAAAACAGCGCGAATATCGTTGAGATCGCCCGCTTCGTGAGCTACTGAGACGACCTTCCAGTCACGGTAGCCTGAGGGAATTTTGGTTACGAAGATGGGCGTCGTCTCGGGAGTTGTGTTTCGAGATTTGGGTGCGCTGAAGGCGGCGACGCCGGCCAGGGTGGCAAAGGCAATTAGCAAGAAAATAATTCGCTTCATGATGGTCCTCTTTCGATGTCCCGTACGCCGGGACCAAAATCTTCTTCGAGTTGTTTCGTGTAATCCGTGGATGTTTGGTGGTGGACTTAAACGGCGATCCACGAATTAACACGAACCAATACGAAACCTTGTAACGTTAACGAAGCGGTTTGAACGCCGCGCGTAGCTCTGTAACGAACAGGCCGGGCTGTTCCCACGCGGCGAAGTGGCCGCCTTTATCAAGCTTGTTGTAATGGATGAGTTTCGGGTAGGCCCGCTCGGTCCAACTGCGCGGCGCTTCGTACTGCTCGCCGGGGAAGAGGCTGACCGCCACCGGGATGTTGACGCCCTTGGCGTCCCAGTAGCCGCCCTTGTATTCCCAGTAGAGACGCGACGCCGAGACAGCGGTGTTCGTTACCCAGAACAGGGTGATGTTGTCCAGGATCTCCTCGCGCGTTAGCTCACCGCTCGTGCTGTGGGTGCGGAGCAGTCCGGCAGTCATGGCCGCGGCCGGCTGCCCGCCGGCATCGTCGTGGTCGAGCAGCCAGGCGGCCAAGCCGACCGGCGAGTCCGCGATGCCGTACAGGGTCTGCGGCCGCGACGCCATGATCCGAGCGTATGCGACGCGCTTGAGAGTTGTCTCCAGCTGCTCGTACGCGCGCCGTTCCTCGGCCGAGAGGCCCGCCGGCGCCGGCTCGCCCCTGAGCAGGGGCATATACACGTCGGCCGGCACGATCGCGGGCAGGTTGGTGTGGATGCCCAGCAGTCCCGCCGGCGCCTGCAGGCCCATCTGGTCCACAACGAAAGCACCCCAGTCACCTCCCTGCGCGACGTAACGCGTGTAGCCGAGTCGCTTCATCAGTTCTGCCCACGCTCGCGCCATGCGCTCGGGACCCCAACCGACGCTGGTTGGTTTGCCCGAGAACCCGTACCCCGGCATCGACGGAATCACTACGTGGAAGGCGTCTGCCGCGCTGCCGCCGTGCGCCACAGGATTGACGAGTGGATCGATGATCTTGATTTGTTCGATGATTGAGCCGGGCCATCCGTGGCTTACGATCAGCGGTAGCGCATCTTCATGTTTCGAACGAACATGAATGAAGTGAAAGTCGAGTCCATCGATCTCGGTAATGTACTGCGGCAGGGCGTTAAGTTTCGTTTCCGCTTTGCGCCAGTCGTACTCGGTTGACCAATAGCGCGCGATTTCCCGCATCGTCGCGAGCGGAACGCCTTGCGACTGGTCGGCCACTGTCTCCTTCTCCGGCCATTGCGTCGCTACGATTCTGCGACGAAGATCGATCAGCTTTTCCTCCGGGATAATCACCTTAAACGGACGGATAACTTTTTTGTCAGCGGCCAATTCCGTGAGACGCCGCGTCGTGATGTACTCATTCTTATCAGTCGAAGATTTTTCTGTTTGGGCCTGGACTGGGAAACTTAACCACGTAACGGCGAGTGTGCACACTGTTGCCAGCACCCGAAACAAGATTGAAGTAGCAATTGGTTTATGTGTTGTCATCGTCTCTTCTTTCGCTTTCACTAGTTAGGTTTCGGTTGAGAACGTCACCAGTCGCTGCAATATGAACATTTCAATTCGCGCTACTCTCCGCGACTTTCAACGTCGTTTACAATTTCGATGCTGCGGATTTTGCGCTTACTCGATCTCTCTCGAAACCCTAGATCGTGCGAGTGGAAAACTACTCAATTGAGTAGTCTTTGCATCACCCTTTTGACGCACTGATCACACGCGTAGCGAATTCACGGGTCGGATAACACCGACTTTGCAATTAACAGTTGTCGTTTAGATTGTGTTTGTGCGAGGAGGAACGACCGTAACGCGGAGGCCAAACAACCTTGCATCGATGGAGTATGCGCCTGGGCCAAGAAGGAAGAGAGCGGAGGCCGTCAATATCCTGACAACGTAGACCAGGTTATTGGGATCGTCTGACAACAATAGATTGGCGGCGGCCGCAATGCAGGTAATGATCGCAAGGATGGGCGTTAAGAACCCGAGAAGAAGACCAATCGAAACCAGAGCTATTAATGAGATGGCTAGCCAATACACCGAATTAGAAGAAACGTTGAACCCGTGGGTGACGTTTAATGCGAACATTGCCGCCACAGCGATCCTTAACAGCAGCAAACCTATGCCGGGACCGCCGTGAGGAAACATGGAGTAGAGTCGTTGCACGGACGTAGGTTAGGTCGTCGATACGACTTTCGACACCCGAATTGAGGCTATGTGCGAGTCACTCTTTTGAGGGATGATCCACGAAATAACACGAAACGCGTCGAACGCGACTTAGAAGCAAAGACGATCAGAACTGAAGCTTAACCGCCAACTGGATTGATCGCGGCCCACCGATCTGATAAAGCGGATTGAAACCGCCATTGGCGCCACCGGAACCAAGACTGTTTGCTAACGTCTGGGTTGAACGGCCAAACAATGGGCTGGTCAGGAGGTTTGTCGGGCTGCCGAAGTTCGGATGATTGAAGATGTTGAAAAACTCTGCGCGGAAGCGGAGGCGCAGTTTCTCGGTGAGATGGAATTGCCGCTGTAATCCAACATCAGCCTGCCATGCTCCAAAACCGCGTAGTACGTTTCGCCCAAAGTTACCCTGGGTTCCGGCTGGCGCGGCAGTGAACGCCGCGCGATTAAAAATCTTACCGCCCGGATATTGGTGGCCATATAGCTCCAGCGGCACACCTGGATTCACATTTGGCCGGGGAGCAAGTTGGGTACCCGCAGCAAAGAAACTTCCGCGCACAACGTTAACGGGAAGGGCAGACCTCGCGAAGATCAAACTATCAAGTGACCAGCCGCCCAAAACGGCCCTAACCGTTTTGTGTGATTCGAGCGAAGGCAATTCATAGGTGACACCCGCCGTGAACGAGTGCCGCACATCAAAGTTAGAATTTCCGCGATCGACGTTGGTGTTGGCTATTTGATCCGGAGTGTTGATGTTTGTCGCAACTGCATCTCTACGATGCCAACGCTTGCAGACCGCGTGATATACGACGCTGAAACTTCATCTGCAGTGCGTTGTAGTCTGACGTGGCCGAATTGTCCGTGAGTGCAATAAACTCGAAATTCGGATTTACGTTGAATAGATTTGTTACGCGAAGCAGTTCTCTCCCGATTGCGCCGAGGTACGTCAATGAGAGGCTTTGATTGTTTCCGATCGATTGCTCGATCGCCGCGTTCCATTGATAACTTCGAGGTAGTTTTAGATGAGGATCGGATAGCAGCATCGTCGCGACAGGTAGATTGGCGTTAAGCGCAGGAGGAGAAGCATCTTGAGGATTCAGCGGAAACGGCGCGAGAGAGAAATTTCTGTCAGCAATGTAAGGAAAGAAGCTGGATACTCCTCCGAGCGATCCCTGTCCGAGATCGTAAAAGACTCCAAAGCCACCACGTAAAACCGCACCCCAATTTCTTATTCCGCTGAGTTGATAAGCAAAACCAATTCGCGGCGCGAAATTTCCGTAGGTTGTCTCATAGAGTGGCGTGCCACGAGCGGCGAGTGTCATGGTTGCAGGATTATTAAATCCATTCACCGTGAATGGATCGTTCTCCGGGTTCTTGCCTCGCAACGCGGGATTAACATCCCACCTTAAGCCGTAAGTCATTGTCAATCGAGGCGTGATCTTCCAGGTGTCCTGACCAAACACCGAGAAGTTTTGTGACAACAACGCGTTGGCCTGAAACGAACTCGATTGGGCGAATAACGCTGTCCCGGACAGCGCGCCTCCCGGCGTGTTATTAACTCCGGAGAATGCGACAAATTGATGGTAAGCCGCCGGACTGCTGAACGGAGCGAGCCAGCGATAGTCCACGCCGAATTTCAATTGATGCGCGCCCTTTAACACTGACAGATTGTCGATAACATTGACCTGGCGCTGCTCATCCGTCCCTTGTTTGCCTTGAACGTACTGCCCAACACCCGAAATTACGAATAACAAAGTGCCATTGGTCGATGTAATACCGGACGGGAATAAGACCGAATCAGGAACCGGAACGCCGCCTCCAAAGTTGTCCATAAAGAACTTGATCCCGATCCGGTGGTTGCTGTAATTCAGTCGCACTTCATTGCTGATTTCCGGCGTGACTAATTGTGTGAGGCCGACGGTGGCAGTGTGAACGGATGATGCCAACGAATTCGTGGCGCTAAGTACTCTGCCCGACGAAAAAACTGGTCCTCGTTGGTCTAAGTTCGACGGTGAATAGTTATATCGGCTAAACAAGTTAAGGTTTGGTTTCACCGAATAATCGATTCGAATACTGTAAGCATCAAGCGAGGAAGGATTTGAGAAACTGGCGTTGAATTGCGCCACGCCGGCAGCCAGCGCCGATCCGTTAGCCACGGGAAACGCGTTCAAATACGGACGCATTGCGACCGGAGCTTGCTGCCGCGATTGAGCATCCGGCACCACCGTTTGCAACGTCGACGGCTGGCGCACACGTTGCCCTTCATATGAAAAGAAAAAGAATGCTTTGTCCTTCACAATTGGCCCACCAACTACACCACCAAAGTCGTTAAGCCGCGTCTCAGGTTTTGCCAGACCGTTGAAGTTGACGAACCAGTCCGGTGCATCCAACACGTCGTTTCTAAAGTATTCGAACAGCGTCCCATGAAAAGAGTTCGTGCCGGAGCGAGTAGCAATCGAGATTTGCCCGCCGGGCGTCCGGCCAAACTCAGGAGCGAACGACGATGTTTGAATCCTGAATTCCTGCATCGCATCCACCGATACCAGGCTGTTCGTTCCGCCAGAAGCGCTAAGCGCGGGTAAAGCGCCCGAAGCACTCTGCATCATGGCGATAAACCCGGTGACGCCGAAGTTAGCGCTGACACCATCCACTGTGAAATAGTTCGCATCAGCGCGCTGACCATTCACGCTAAATTGTCCCTGATCGTTAAAGGTTGACGCGGTCGTCACCACTCCTGGCGTTAATCCGATCAGGGACTGGAAACTTCGGCCATTGAGAGGAATGTTCTCGACAAAGGTCTGGTTAATTA
>DATEPF010000135.1:0-5448 GCA_035273325.1 Pyrinomonadaceae bacterium
GCGCCTTGAGCCGGGCGTGCAGCGATACATTGTCGAAATCATTAGAAAAACGCGCTCGCACCCGACGATTCTCTACGGCGCAAGCCCGCGCGCGTCGGTCGCTTTACTTCTCTGTTCAAAAGCGCTTGCTGCGATTCGCGGACGCGATTTTTCCACGCCCGATGACGTGCGTGACGTCGCCCGTCCCGTTCTGCGTCATAGACTTACGCTGCGAGCCGAAGCAGAACTGGACGGCGCCACACCCGATGTTGTGATCACTGACATACTTAAATCAGCAGAAGTGCCGAGATAGATTTTTATCCTCATCACGCCTTCCCAATCAGTAAATTCAAACCAACGGATCACGATCTGTTTTTTCGAAGTTTAGAAAAATGAAAATACTTTCATTTTTCGGATCATGATCGTGATCGTTTTCAACCGATCGAATTAATTAAACAAGCAAGTTGGCACGCAACATGTTGGTTGAATCGTTGGAATAATTTTTGCGAGACGGGCTGCGTACCAAAAATTTTTCCTGCCGCGGCGGGACTTTAATAAAAACGCTGCCTTACTCCCCAGTGGTCAGTCCGTTCAATAGGTACTCACAATTAAGTAGGAGCAAAGGGAGAAACATATGTTCAAACTAGTTTTTAGAGTCACGAGCATGATGGTGGTGCTCGGACTGTTTGGAACAGTGAACTTTACCTTCGGACAGGGAGCATCAGGCTCGTTGTCCGGCGTAGTCACTGACCAAACAGGTGCTGTGGTCGCAGGGGCGACAGTGGAAGCGACCGAAGTTTCTACTGGCCAGAAACACACTGTAACCACCAGCGATAACGGTTCGTACACAATTCCGAACCTGGCCGTCGGCGTTTACAGCGTTACGGCCACCGGCGCAAATTTCGCGCCCACGACCGTCCGAGATCTCAAAATCTCAGTGGCCTTTACCACGACCCAGGACTTCGCACTCAACCCGCAGGGCGCGTCCGAAACTGTGGTCGTTACCACGGGCGATGCGGCGACGCAGCTCAACACCACCGACCAGCAGCTTTCGACGATCATCGAACAGAAAAAGATCATCGACCTGCCTCTGCTGTCACGTGATCCCAACGCATTGATTTTGCTTTCGCCGGGCACGGTCGCATCGAACAGCTCCCTCGGTGGCTTTTCGGTTAACGGGCAGCGCGAACGCAACAACAACTTCATGGTAGATGGTATCGATAATAACGATGCCGACGTTCCGGGAATTCCCGGCGGTATAGCCACACCCAATATCGACGCAACTCAGGAATTCCGCGTCATCACTGGAAACTTTAACGCCGAGTATGGCCGTAACACCGGCGCCATTATCGCGGTGGCCACGAAGAACGGCACGAACGATTTCCACGGTAATGCTTACCTCTATTACCGCTCGGACGCGTTTAACGCGCGGAACTTCTTCGACCAGTCCGGGAAGGCTGACCCGCAACAGCGCCGTCAGTTCGGTGGATCGATCGGTGGTCCAATTGCCAAAGACAAATTGTTCTTCTTCTTCAACTATGAAGGCGATCGATTTGATCAGGGCGCAACAATCACCCGGACCGTCCCCACTGCAAACGCTCGTCAGGGAATCTTCGACTTCGGCGGCGCCGTCGGAACGATCGACGCCCGCGCTGGTAACAACACGCTCGGCGCGCCCATTCTTCCTTCGGCGGTTGAGTTTTTGAACCAGTTTTATCCGTTGCCAAACACCGGCACTGGTCCATTACCGGGAATTTTCGAGGATTTTGTTTTCGGTACTCAGGTAAACGACAAGCAGAACAGCATTGCTTCGCGTATCGATTACCGGATCACCGAGAACCACAACCTGTCATTCACCTTCAACCACAATCGCGGCAACTTTGAATTCTGCTGCGAAACTTTCCCCGGTCTCGATGATTCGATCAAGAGCCCGCAGAAGACCTATCTGGGCGCCATTAACCTGGTTTCGAATTTCTCGCCAACCCTGGTTAATGAGCTACGCATCGGAGCAAACCGCTCTGAGTTGTTCTTCCTCGGTGACGCAGACGGCGGCACCAGCGGTGTATTTGCGGAAGGATTCAGAGATGCGCTCGTGGGAATGGGTGCCCTGTTTCCGGCAACGGGGTTCGGCCCGGAAAACGCGCAACTCGTTGGCGGCGTAATCGGCGGCATTAACTCACCGGCACCGTTCAATACTCAGTTCCGGTTCACCGGCACGACGGTTTTTGCCGATTCACTGACGTGGGTCAAAGGCAATCACACGTTCAAGTTTGGTGGCGAGCATCGTCGTGTATACACCAACGGTGCGAGCAACTTTGGCCGAGCCGAGACTCTCGACTTTACCACTCCGACGACGTTTGGCTTCCCACTGCTGACGGATGCGGGTGGCGCTCCCTTGTCGCTGACTGGCCAGGTCGGAGCGGCCCAGAACTTTTACAGCTACCTGGTGGGCCTGGTGGCCTCGCAGGGGCAGTCGCAGTTCTTTAACATCAATGGTGAGCGCACAGAAGCCGACTATCGCGGTTATCGCGTGCGTGAGTTGGACTTCTTCTTCCAGGACACCTGGAAAGTGCGGCCCAATTTCACCCTAAACTACGGCCTCCGGTACGAGTTCAAGGGCGTGCCGTTCGAAGTTAACGGCCAGATGTCTACACTCGTAGATCAGGATCCAAGTGGACTTACACCGGCCGGTGGTTTTGTCTTCCAACTGGTTGGCAAGAACTCACCGAATCCGGACCTGAAACTTTATGACAACGACTTGAACAACTTCGCACCCCGGTTTGGCTTCAACTGGAGCCCGGATTGGGACAGCGGCTTCATCTCGAAGCTGACGGGTGGCCCAGGCCGCACGTCAATCCGCGGCGGCTACGGAATTTTCTATGATCGCGTCTTCGGTAACCTGTTCAGCAACTCGAGTGCGAACCCACCGTTCCAGCGCGACTTCTTCCAGTTCGTGGGAGACTTCATAGATTTTGTCGACCGTCCGGCGACACAAGTGGCGAGCCCACTTGCAACAGATGTTGTTGCCGGCGGCAATTTGGCTGATGGTGACTTCCTCTTCCCGGTGCTCTTCGCTCTGGCGGGGAATAACCAGTTCCAATCCAAATACGCTAACCCGTACACGCAGGCGTGGAACTTCGGCTTTCAACGTCAGTTTGGAAACAACTTCCTCGTCGAAGCTGATTACGTAGGAAACCACGGCTTGAACCAGTTGCGCGTGATCGACGGACAGTTGACGAGCGTAGAGCGGATTAACGCACTAGGCCGTCCCCTGGGAAGCGATTTCACAGGTGTGGCTCCTGGCGCGATTGCTACGATCAGCGCGACGAACCCCACCAATAATTTCTTTAATGGTGTTCTCAACTACGCGTTCTTCCAGACCGCGACCAACCTGTCGGTCGGTCAATCGACCTACCATTCGGGACAGTTCAGGGTCACTAAGAACCTGACTAACGAAAGATTTGGTCTCGGCCAAATCCAGGGTGCGTACACCTGGAGTCATGCAATTGACGACTCCACGGATCCTCTGGTCGGTCAAACAGGTGAACGCAATTTCCCACGCGACTCAGCCGGATTCGCGCAGGTTCCCGGAACCAACCAGGCCGGCTGGCAGGGTGAACGAGGCAATTCAGGTTTTGACGTGCGTCACCGCTTCGTCTTGAATTTCCTCTATGAAGTTCCTGTGAAGTTTGATAACTCGTTTGCGAACGGGGTGTTCGGTAACTGGGCTCTCACTGGCATTTGGCAGTGGCAGTCAGGCAGCCCGTGGACCGCTTTCGGCGGTACGGACAGCGCAGGTACGGGATTGACCCAGCGAGCTGACTTCGCGTTTCCCAATGGACCTGTTGGTACCTTCACGGGCCTCGCGCCAAATCCAGACCTGGATCCGCGGACTCAGGTTGGACCGACGCGAGACCAATTCCGTAATCCTTGTGCGGGAACCATTTCAGCTACCGGCAATTCATGCACGGGTCAGTTGGACGGACGTCAGGGAAGCATTGGTCGTAACGTCTTCGTTGGGCCAGACTTCAATAAGTTTGACCTGGCATTGATTAAGCGTTTCCCGTTGGATCGGTTCCGTGAAGGCATGAAATTCACTATCCGGACAGACTTCTTCAATCTGTTCAACCGAGTGAACTTCTCCAAACCGAATGCGACCAACATCAGCATTAACAGTCAGACATTTGGACAGGCCACCAGCACTGTTCCAAATGGCGGTCCCCGAATCGTTCAGTTCGTCGGTCGCTTTGAGTTCTAAGCGATTGGCTGACTGTTAACCTCAACCTTGGGCGTTGTTCATTTGAGCAGCGCCCAAGTTTTTATGCTCACTGTGTGACCAACCTTTCGCTGCTCCTTATGCATCGACAATAAGTCACACGTCGAGGTCCGGGCGCCGGTTGTGTTCTCCACCAACGCAAACTAAGAAAGCGCGGTTCAACCGCCGGCTTGATTTCAATGTTTCATCAAGGAGTTTAGTTAGATGTATACCCTCAGTTCGCAAAACATTCGTGCAAAACTATCAGCCATTTTGTTCGTTGCAGTCGTCGTTGGCATCGCAATGCCCGTGGCCGCGCAGGAAAAACTTAAAGTTGAAGACGTAGTAGCAAAGCATCTTGAAGCACTCGGCTCCGCCGAAGCGCGCAATAAGAGCCGCATCATCCAGGGCACGGCGGTTGGCACCTTCCGCCTTGGTGGCTCAGGTTCCGCGGAAGGCGGCGCTGTGATCGCATCGCAGGACGTGAAAAGTCTGGTTAGTATTGTTTTTGGAAGTACCGACTATCCTTACGAGCGAATTGGTTACGATGGAAAGATGGTAACCACCGGCGAACTGACTCCCGGCGTACGTTCCAATTTGGGCATCTTCTTTATGAAGCACGAAATGCCCGTGCGCGAGGGATTACTGGGCGGAGTGCTTTCCACAGCGTGGCCGTTGCTCGACGTCCAGGCGCGCAATCCAAAACTAAAGTATTCGGGCGTCAAGAAAGTCGGCGACCGCAAGGCGCACACGCTTACTTACGAAGGTAAAAACAGCGGCGGTTTGAAAACCACCCTGTTCTTCGACACCGAAACGTTTCAGCACATCCGCACGGAATACGAGAAGCGTCAGATTCAGTTGATGCCCAATCAGCCCAGTGTTACTCAACAGCAAGGGGATTCACGAACGAAACTGGTTGAGGAGTTTGCTGATTTCAAAGAGGAAGGCGGGTTGATGCTGCCGCATCAGTACAAGATAACGCTATCAGTTGAAACTTTGAGCCAGCGGGTATTGCAGGATTTTGTGTTCAACCTGGCCCAGTTCAGCTTCAATCAAAAGATTGACGATTCTCAATTTGATGTACGCACTTCCAATGTGAAGTCGTAATTTGTTGGAACATCTGGTTCCATTGAGAAGGGCCTGCTCGGCCCTTCTTTTTTTGTTAGCGGCACTAATTGCAGAACTGCGAGCGGTAGCGACCAGATGCCGCCACT
>DATEPF010000136.1:0-8678 GCA_035273325.1 Pyrinomonadaceae bacterium
ATTGTCCTACGGGTATGAGAAACAGTTGACCGTAGCATCCGCTGGCTACCGCGAGCGGTTCTGCAATTGAGTGGTTTCCCCGCGTTCGGCGGTCGCCTTCCGTCTAGCCTTTTCTTATCGGCGTTTATCCGCGTTCATCTGTGGCCATTTCATCGCGAGCTAACCCGCTCCGCGATGATGCGATTACCAGCCGCGACAAACATCAGTCCTAAAGCCTCATCAGTAACAAACCGCTCATCCAATTCCTTCAAGCGGATTTTTCTTTGCGTTTCACCGTTGTGAATGTTGACGCCGGCCACGCCGTTGCCATCGACGTCTTTCAGATCCGTATAGAAGTACATGAACTGACCCCGCAAAGCGGCGAGACGATCGCGGTGCCATAGGAAGCGTGAGAGCCGCTCTAATTGATGCGCCGGATCAAGCCGGTCAAGCAAACGTTCATCAATGTCCGCGGTTCGTCGACGCACTACATCAGCGGGGGATGGCATCCGCGGCCGCTCAGGGATAGACGGCAGTGAAGGCAAGCCTTCCGATAGCCGGTTGCGCACTCGGGCAGCTGCGCCAAACAACCGGAACCGATTAGCTACATACGACCGCGCGTAATCCCGCGCGTAATCACGTGCGGAGTTGGTTGCCAGGGACTGAAGATTTGTGAAGGACGAGCGCGCTCGCAAGCCTGACCAGCTAAAGCCACTCAGGGTGCGGGCAAACTGAACGCCGCGAAACGCTGTGGAAGCTACGCCACCGAACCGGAAGTAAAGAGACGCAGCGCGTGCCGTGATCGCTGCGACTGTGCGAAACAGCCCGCGGCCGGGCGGTGTATGTCGCGCGCGCCAAATCTGCAGTCCGGTCGCAGGATTGAATGCAGCGATCTCTGACTGTCCGCCCACGACCACATTTCCCCCTTCGTTCAGCAATGCGAACGACGCGCGCTCAATGTCATGCTTCACGCGCGAGCGGCGTTTGCCCGTGGCCGTCTCAACCACAATCAAGTCATCGCGGTCCGCAAGATAAATGCTGGACTGATCGGGAAGCACAAGATTGGTGATGCCTTTGTCGGCCCCTTTATAACGCCACAGCACTTTTCCCGTGCGAACATCAATGGCCGAGACACCGTAGGGTCCACGTTCCACAGTTTCACCGTCCTTAAGTCTGGTGAATTGCCCGCCGGTGCGCACGTAAAGAATGTTGTCGGCCAAAGCCATCTCGGGCGTCAGCCCCAAATCTTTTGCCTCCCACTCCGTGTCGCCTGACTCGCGAGAAATAGCACGCACGCGTCCGCGGCTCGAGGTGTAAATAAATGCATCGTGGAAAATGGGTTCAGCTTCGGTAAGCGCTAGTCCTTCTTCATTAACGCGAAACTTCTCGCGCAACCGCGCCTTCCCGCTGCGCGCGTCAAAAGATGTCAGTCCTTCATAAAAAAGGTAGAGACGGCCGTCGGCAAAAACGGGCGGCCAGTAGTTATCAAACGTAAAGGACACGTCGCCGCTTTTGGCCCAACGCGTTGGCATCATCTCCACTTCGCTGACTTCGTATTTCCATAACTCTTCACCCGAAGAAAGGTTTAGCACATACAGCTGCGGCTTTCGTTTCAGACTACTGCCGGCGTCGGCTTTCGCGTCTTTTCCCAGCACTACAGCCAACAGATTCGCAGCTGGGTCAACTGCCATTTGCATCACAGCACCGCGAAGTTTGTCGCTACGCCAGATTGCGTCTCCGGTGAGTATGTCAACCGCCTCGACTCGCGTGCGTTCATCCTTTTCAAAGCCCAGCAGGAGAAGGTCGGTGCCGGGAACTGGAGCAACGTCAGTTTCATCAAGCCGGACGTCTTTGCGTCGCCAGAGAGTTTCGCCGCTGGCTCCGTCGATCGCGTAGAGGGATTTTTCGGTGCCGGCAACGAGCACGCCCATGTCTGTCGGTTGGTAAAAACGGACGTCTTTGTCGAGTTTGGCAGTCCAGGCCTGACCAGAACTTTCGACTGCGGCGGACAAGAAAAGCGGCAGAAGTAAACTGATGAAAGCGAATTTCTTCATACGAGAAGGATAGCAGAAACGCGCGCGTAGTTGCCTGCGGGATCTGATGAGTTATCGGATGCTTTGTGCTAAATGAATTTCCCCTCCGTTGGGAGGGGCTAGGGGAGGGCATGACGGAGCTTTAGGTTTTTGTTCCTGGAGGTAGCGTCAACGTTCGACGTAACGCTCAACCATTTACTGCGTATTTAAAGCGACGGTGACGCTACCTCCAAAACAGGAAAAGTTGTTCGCCTCAGAGGGCATGACGGAGCTTTAGGTTTTTTTGTTCCTGGAGGTAGCGTCAACGTTCGACGTAACGCTCAACCATTTGCGTGTTTAAAGCGCCGGTGACGCTTACCTCCAAAACAGGAAAAGTTGTTCGCCTCAGGCCCTCCCCTAACCCTCCCAAGGGGAGGGAATAGAAAACCATCGCCGAAGCTGACGTTGGTGGTTTCGATCTTATTCCAATACGCATTCGGTTCGCGCAGCAAATCTGATATTCTTACAGCTTCAAGCCCGTCAGGTTTTGTCCCAGGAATTTCAATGCGTCTTAATTGCGAGTTTCCAAAAACCACCCGCGCCCTGCGTGTGATTGGTCTGTTGGTATTCAGTTTGTGCGTCTCCAATGTCGCGTCTGCGCAATCATCTGACATCAACACGCCCTGGCCGGCTACCTCGAGCGAAGTCACCGGCAGAATCGATCCGCGAGATCTGGGAGACTCCCGTTTTACCAATCATTACTATGTGTTCACCGGTACACCCGGTGACCTTGTGGTCACCATTGAAGGACAAAATCTGAACGGCGACATCGACGTGTTTACCGTCGCCGGCTTGCGTCCGCTCATGAAGTTTTCGCTTTACGCGGAAACTGCGACGCCGATCACCAAAAGCATTTTCCTGCGCAAGCGGGAAGACCTGATCATTCGCGTTGAAGCGCGCTCGCCCAACGACGCTTCGGGCACCTACCGGCTACGCTTCGGTGGCGCGTTCGAACCGATTACAAGCGGGCCACTCTTTGACGCTGCCGAAGCGATGCGGGCTCAAATGGGGACAACGGAACCTGCGTCGACTGCAGGTACAGGCCGTAGAGTCTCGTCGGTGGGAGCGACTATCTACGAACCACCGCCCGAAGTGGCGGCAGTACCGACTCCGGAACCAACACCGGTGGAATCGCCCGAACCCGCGGCTGCGGAAACTGAAACAACGACACCCGAAGTAACAAAGCCGGCGCCGACGAGGACTGGTCGCGGCCGTCGTCAGCCGGGCCGTCGCACTCGACCGCCAGTGACGGTCGAACAGCCCACTGCTGGCGAGACGACGACTGATCCAGCCGTAACCGCTGAAACCGAACCCAAACCGGCACCGAGACGAGGTCGCCGCCGTCCCGGGACTGAGCCGCCTGCCGCGGCTGCAACACAGGAACCCATTGTCGAGAGTGGGCCGCGTTTAGTGATTGAAACAAACGACGGCACGCTCATCGATCGCTACATGAGCGGGGTGCGACGTGTGACTGTTGAGAATGGTCGAGTGGTGGTAATAGGGAAGGATGGCAAGATCGACCGGATACCACTGTCGAACGTCGTACGCATGGTAATTGCGCCCTAGCGTTACCCGCCAAGGTGCTTCGTGTTATTTCGTGGATCGTTTTTTACGCTGCATAAGAACGATCCACGAAATTCACGAAACACACGAAAGCTTCTAAGTTCGCCTGCCCAGGCAAATCCGACCATATCTAATTCGACTTTAATCCAGCCAGCCTCTCTTTAAACTGCGGCAAGTCCTGATTGTTGGGATCAGCTTTCTCCAAACTGGCGATAGCTTTCTCGGCTGCACCGGCATCGCCCTTCTTGAGTTGCATGTAGGCAATGCTTGCCAGGACACCAACGTCGTTAGGCTTCATCCCGAGCGCTACTTTGTACCACTTGTCTGCCATGTCGTAGTGCCCGCCTTCCAAATTCGCCGCGCCTAACATCACCACCACCTCATAATTATCCGGTTGCAGTTGGTTGGCTTTTAAAAGGAATTCGACGGCCTGATCGTATCGCTGAATTTGATATTCGAGGCGGGCGGCCGTTACCTGTGCTTCAAAATTCTTCGGTTCGCTTCGCGCGCGGGCCATTGACTCTTGAACTTGCGCAAATACCTGCTGCGGATCCTGTGCGTTACCAGATGGGACGGGCGGATGATCGGCGGGAAGGTTCTGGGCGTTGCCGGCCATTCCAGGTGCAGCCATGCGCTGGCTCATGTTGCTGGCGAACATAAAGCCCACGATGAAACCAAACAAAACTCCGATGATGGCAAACAACAAATTGTCTCGTGTCATTAGTTAGACCTATTTTGAACCCGCACTTTGCATTGCCCTGGCGCGGTTAATTCTTTCTTTTAGTACGTTAGTCAACTCACTGTCTGAAGATTTTTGCAGCAATCGTTCCCAGTAGGCGACGGCCGCCGCATAATTCTTCACTTCATAAGCAGCCGTCCCGGCAAGCTCAAGGGCTTTTGGGTTTTCCGGTTCAAGTTTCAACGCTCGCTCGATCAGCTCCTGCGGCTGACCGCGCAAACGCTGACCATTGGCCATGCCCAGCGAAAATGCGTAGTCGGCAAGCAGGTCGGCGTCGTCAGGCTGCAAGGCAGCAGCCCGAGCGTAGGCGGCGGCAGCACCCTGGTAATTTTCGAGATTTAAATATGACCGTCCCAGCATCTTCCACCCACTCACGTCAGAGGGGTTTTGCTCAAGACGTTTCGCGAGTGCGTCGACGTTTGCCTGAATCGCTTCCTGTGATCTCTGACCGCTGCCAGCCGGCACATTACGTGCCGGCATCGATGTTGACGCGGTGATCGCCTGCGGATTGCCAATTCTGAAATACAAGCCCACCGCCAACAACGGTATGGCAAGCGCCACTGCATAAGCGAAATGCTTTCCACGCGCTGGAAGGCTTTGGTCCTCACGCTGTGCCCTCGAAGCACCGACATCTTCCAGCAGCCGCCGCTCTATTTCATCACGTTCAATCGCATACTGCTCCGCGCTAATGATGCCGTTATCGCGGTCTGTTTCCAGCTCTTTCATTTGATCACGATACACCGCAACATTTGCTTCCTTGTCGTTGTGTGACGTTGCGGTGGAGTTGCGTTGCCACAATGGTGGCATCACGAACGCGAGCGCGATTGCGGTCATGGCAATGCAGATGAGCCAGAACACAATCATCTGGTTTTCTCCGTGTCCGGTGTTCGCAGCAACGCCTCTACGTCCCGGCGTTGATCTGCAGACAAAGGTCGTTCAGTGATCATCTGACGGCGCTGTTTCACATATCGAAACAGCACAAACAACCCGCCCAGCAGCAACACGAATGGGCCAAACCATAGAAAGTACGTAGTGGCTTTGACAGGTGGACGGTAAAGCACGAAGTCGCCGTAACGGGCAGTCAGGAAGGCAATTATCTCCTGATCCGTTTTGCCCGCTTTCATTTGTTCGCGTATCTCGTTGCGCAGGTCTACGGCCAGATCGGCGCGCGAATCTGCAAGCGTTTCATTCTGGCAAACCAGACAGCGCAACTCGCGCGATAAGTTCATTAGGCGCGCTTCCAGCACCGGATCGTCGGCCATCGGGCGCGCCTGTTGGGCGGCGGACGGAAGTGCTGCCGTGACTAGTATCAACAGGTAAAACGCAAAGCGACTTTTCATTTACTTAGTTGTGACACCAGCGGAGAAATCTTGTTGTCCCAAACGTTTGGAGTCATTGGTCCAATGTGTTTGAAACGGATGACGCCATCGCGATCAATCAGAAAAGTCTCGGGCGCGCCATAAACTCCATAGTCAATACCCACACGTCCATCGAGGTCCGAAACACTTAGCACGTACGGATCACCCAGCTCGTTCAACCACGAAATCGCGTCGGTAGGTTTGTCTTTGTAATTAAGTCCGTAAATTGGGATGGCGTTGCGGCGCGCCAGTTCGAGCAACATTGGGTGCTCATCGCGACAGGCAATACACCATGACGCCCAAACGTTCAGCAGCCACACCTGCCCACGCATCTGGTCCGAAGAAAAACTTCTGGAAGGATTTTTGAGTTCAACTAAACGAAACGCCGGCGCGGGTTTATTGATCAGCGGGGAAGGCACCTCCCGGGGATCGCGGCCCAAGCCGATCGCCAGGAACGCGACCAGCGCAAGGAACAGCACTAACGGAATTAAATAACGCATAGGAACCAGGCCCGAAGGGCCGGCAGTTAATAGCCGCGCCCGTTAGGGCGTGGGTAAATCGCATTTGACTCTGGAGGCCCGCAGGGCCGGCAGTAGCCAATTACCCCCGGAAAAGTTTTTCATACTGACGCGCAATCATGAACTGCCGGCCCTGCGGGCCTCCTCAATTATGGTCCGTTAATCCACGGCCTCACGGCCGGGGCTACTAACTGACGGCCCTTCGGGCCTAATTAAGATTCAACCTCAACGGGATCCGCCGACATTGCTGGCACCGCCGCCGGTTTCACCGACTGCTCCTTCGCCTCGCGTTGTTTCCGCGCAGCCAGTGCATACCGTCGATCGCTTAACGCCAGCCCGCCGCCTAACGCCATTAAGACGGCGCCTCCCCAAATCCAACTGACGAACGGCTTGTAGTAAACGCGAACGCTCCAGGCGCGGCCACCGACGGGTTCACCAAGCGACACATAAAGATCGCGAAATAGTCCGGTGTCGATCGCAGTCTCTGTCATCACATTTTCAGACGACAGATACGTACGTTTTTCCGGAAACATCTTGTTTACGACTTCGCCGTTTCGAATTACATCCACGTCTGCCCGGGCTGCTCGATAGTTTGGCCCCGTGACATTTGAGACGCCGTTGAAACGGAACAGGTAACCACCGGCATTCACAGTGTCGCCGACGTTCATGCGCACATCTTGTTCAGACTGGTAGCCGGTGACCAGAGTTACCCCGACGATGAAGACGGCCACGCCCACGTGCGCCAACTGCATTCCGTAGTAGCTCCGGCTTTGACTTCGTAATTTCTGAAACACGCTGAGCTGGCCGGAAGTAGTCTTAACACGCTCGCGGATATTCAATGCAGAAGTTATGACGATCCACAGTGCCAGCATCAATCCTAAAGCGACCAAAGGTTTCCACTGGCCTAGTACAAAAGGAAGCAGCAAAGCGGTGACCACACTGGCGACGAACGCCCATCGCAAACGCACGGCCAGCTCCGGAAGGCTCGCTTTCTTCCAGCGCGCTATCGGACCAATTCCCATCAGGAACATGGCCGGGACCATCAGGGGCACAAACACACTGTTGAAATACGGTGGTCCAACTGAAAGCTTTCCCATTCCAAGAGCGTCCACGATCAACGGGTAAAGTGTGCCGAGAAGCACCGAAGCCGCCGCCACCACGAGCAGCACGTTGTTAGAAAGCAGCAAAGATTCGCGCGACACGAGATCGAATTTGCCGCCGAGCCCAACCTGTTTTGCGCGCCATGCGTACAACAACAATGAGCCGCCAATCACAAACACGAGGAAAGCGAGAATGAAAATGCCGCGCTTGGGATCCGTTGCGAATGCGTGCACGGAGGTCAAAACACCCGAGCGGACCAGGAAGGTACCGAGCAGGCTTAGCGAGAAAGCTGAGATCGCCAGCAACACCGTCCAGCTTTTAAACCCGCCGCGTTTTTCAGTAACGGCGAGCGAATGAATCAATGCCGTCCCGACCAGCCACGGCATAAACGACGCGTTTTCAACCGGGTCCCAAAACCACCATCCGCCCCAACCCAGTTCGTAATAAGCCCACCAACTCCCCAATGCAATTCCGCAAGTAAGAAACATCCAGGCCACGGTGGTCCATGGCCGTGACCAACGGGCCCACGCGGCGTCGAGTCTGCCGCTGAGGAGCGCGGCGATCGCGAAAGCGAAGGCCACGGAAAAACCGACGTAACCCATGTAGAGCATCGGCGGGTGCGCCACCATGGCCGGATCCTGTAACAATGGATTTAGATCGCGCCCGTCGGGTGGGACCGGGTTCAAACGATCGAATGGGTTTGAAGTGAGCAGCATGAACAGCAGAAAACCTACGCTGACGATCCCCATCACACTCAAAACTCTGGCGACCATATCGTCAGGCAAGTGACGACTGAAAAGCGAAACGGCTACGGTCCATAGGGCTAACATCAGCGCCCAGAGAAGAAGTGAACCTTCGTGTGAACCCCAGGTCGCGGCCAGGCGGTAATGAAGCGGTAGTTGAGAATTTGAGTTGGTGAATACGTTCTGGACAGAGAAGTCGTTAGTGATAAACGAGTATGCGAGGCAGCAGAAGGCGATGGCGACAAAGATAAACTGCGCCTGACCGGCGGGTGCAGCCAGTGCGATCCACGACTGGTTGCCTCGCGCGACGCCGGCCAAAGGCAATGTGGCCTGCGTCAGAGCGAGTACCAGCGCCAGTACTAAGGCGAACTGTCCGATTTCTGGAACCATGATTGAAAACTAGCGGCTTCGCCGTTTAGATTATTAACGCAATCTTTTTTGTGTTATTTCGTGGATCGTTTTTAACGACTGATTAAAAGCGATCCACGAATCACACGAAAAGTGAAGGTTACTTCACGATTGTTTTGGCTGCCTCGCGGGTGTGCTTTGCTTTGTCGATGGCGTCGCCGGCTTCGGGTGGCATGTAATTCTCGTCGTGCTTCGCC
>DATEPF010000137.1:0-8313 GCA_035273325.1 Pyrinomonadaceae bacterium
AATTACCCTCGACAATATCAAACTGATCCCAGTCACCTGCTCAACGCAGCGGCGGCTTGTAACTATTGCCGGGAAGTACCGGAAACCAACCTCCGCGCTTTCGCTGATTCTCAGTCATGCGGCGCCGCAGTCCTCGATGAAGCCGGCGATATTCTCTATGTGAATTCCGCCTGGGTCCAATACGCCACGGACCGTGGTCTCGCGGTCGATCACTCCGGTATCGGACACGATTATCTTGAGGGACTCCGACAGGCGTCCGATGCATTGAATAGTGAAACAGCAGAAATCGCAGCCGGCGTGAAACGGGTAGTAATGGGCGAAACGAATGAGTTTGAACAGGAATATTTCAGCAGAGGACCGGTGGATGATCGGTGGATACGAATCCACGCATCGCTTTTCGATTTACCCTGCACGCATTACGTCATAATTATTCGCGAGGACATCACTGAAAGCAGGCAAAACTCACCGGCGATCAAGAAACAGGCTGACCGCTTGCAGCAATTGTTAAGCGTCACCCACGTATTTCCCTGGGAGGCGGACTTTACCAGTGGCACCCTCACCTTCGTGGGCGACCAGGCTCTGGGCGTACTAGGGTACCCGGTTAACAATTGGTATCTGCCGGGGTTCTGGCAAAGTCATCTGCATCCGGAAGATCTCGACACCACAATCGCCAAGTTTGTTGAGTACTCAAAAACACTCGACAACTTCGAACTTGAATTCCGAACAATCGACAGGAATAACACCGTCGTCTGGCTGCACAACCTGATTAGCGTGGTTCGCATAGATGGTGAGCCGCGGACCCTTCTCGGTTTTGCAATCGACGTGACCGAGAGCAAGGAATTCGAGGCTGTACTCAAGGATCTAAGTAGCCGATTAATCAACGCGCAGGAAGAGGAGAGGCGCCGCGTCGCTCGAGAGTTGCACGATGACTTAAACCAGCGAATGGCCATTCTTTCGATTGAGCTTGAACAACTTGGCAAACCAAACCGTTCAGCGAGCCTGAACACACGTCTCCAAAGCCTGCAAACGAAGGCGCAGCAAATCTCGGCAGACATTCATCAGCTTTCTTATAAGCTGCATCCATCGAAGCTCGACCACTTGGGACTGGCCGCGGCGATAAAGGGTCTATGTCAGGAACTCTCGTCCGCGAGAAAGCTTGACGTGGAGTTTGCGCAGAGCGGCTTTCCGGCGAACCTGCCCGAGGAAGTGACGCTGTGTGTTTATCGTATCGCGCAGGAGGCTTTACGGAATTGCGTCAAACACAGCCATGCGCTGGGAGCACGCGTCTCGCTTGAGAATACCGGCAAAGAAGTCCGCCTGACTGTTGCAGATACCGGCCGCGGGTTTGACCCGGATTCAAATTCGATGAGAAAGGGTCTCGGCTTTACGAGTATGCATGATCGTTTGCGGATCGTGGGTGGGAAGATACAAATACACGCAAAACCAAATATAGGGACCCGGATCGTAGTGTCGGTCCCTGTGGGTCTCGAAGTTCAGCAAAGTGTTAGTGAAAAATTGAAAAAAAACGCGGCCGCTTAAGGCTTTTTCATCCGCGTTCCCCCTCAGAAACAGTTAATTCATTGGAGGCGTTATGTTAGGAACCCGAATCATACTCGCAGACGATCATACTTTGATGATGGATGCGCTTAAACAACTGTTAACCCCCGAGTTTGAGGTAGTAGGCACGTTCGCTGACGGTCGCGCGCTGGTGGAGTCAGCACCATCTCTCAAGCCGGATGTGATCGTGCTGGATATTGCTATGCCGATCATGAACGGCTTAAACGCCGGCCAAAGGCTCAAACGCGCAATGCCGGCGCTAAAGCTGATTTATCTGACGATGAACCATGACCCGAGTATGGTGGCGGAAGCCTTTCAGATCGGAGCCAATGGTTATCTGCTGAAAAACTCGGCGGCCTCGGAACTGATCGATGCTATCCGCAAGGTTGTGCGCGGTAACTCTTATGTCACCCCGCTTCTCACGGTTGATGTAGTTGGCTCGCCCAGCCGCCATTTCAAGAACCTTAAGAACACCAATTACTTGACCCTCCGTCAGAAAGAGGTGCTCCAGTTGCTGGCCGAAGGCCGTTCGATGAAAGAAGCTGCGTTCATCCTTAACGTCTCCCCGCGAACAGTCGCGTTTCACAAATACACGATGATGGACCATCTGCACATCAAGACCAGCGCGGAACTAATACAGTATGCAATGAACAGCCAGATGTTGGCGGCCTGAAAGAAAAACGCATTTGCATTGATGTTCCGAATGGTTCCTGTCAGTTTTACCAGTATCTTGCCTGAGAATCCTTCTTAATATTGACGGGTGCATTGTTCTGTAAAACCTATCCAACTCAATCTCAAAGCGGCTAACAGTAACGGTCCGTAAAGGGAAAAGCAGTGGTAAACCGCGCTAGAATTCTGTTAGCTGATGATCATGCCGACATGCGTGACCGAGTTAAGCGTTGTTTGGAACATGAATTCGACGTACTCGATCCGGTCGAAAATGGTCTTGCCTTGTTAGAAGCTGCCGCAAAACTGGAACCGGACGTTTGTTTGTTGGACATCTCCATGCCGATGCTCGATGGCATTGAGACCGCGAACCAATTGCGGGCAATCGACTGCCCGTCACAGATTGTGTTTCTCACGATTCATGAAGACCCCGATTTTGTGCAGGCAGCTCTCAAAACGGGCGCATTAGGGTATGTAATCAAACGGAGAATGGTTTCAGACCTGCAACGGGCCATTCGCGCAGCCTTAGCCGGTCGTAAATTCATTTCACCATTGGCATTCTCCACCGACGAAAGCCACAACCCTTGAACCGTGGATATTCATTATGCCGAGTGCGACTGGCCACAATTTGGCCACATAAGTAAACGCACTAAGCCATCAGCATTCGCTCGCTTGACTCAATTGAAAACGCTACGTTAGTCTGCCACAAAGATTTACGACGATCGCTCGTTCTAAATCGGGGCCGTAGCTCAGCTGGGAGAGCGCATGACTGGCAGTCATGAGGTCAGGGGTTCGATCCCCCTCGGCTCCACCAATAACATTAATGACTAAAGGGCCACTCGATGAGTGGCCCTTTGTTCAACACGGTTCGTGTAATTCGTGGATTCGTTTTTTAGGCTGCGAAAGCACGATCCACGAAATACACGAAATAATACTAACGTCCTCTTGTTCGACTTTGAGGCAAACACAGATTTCCGGTGGCGTTGTTACTTTGCGAGGCAGCTTATTTAAACCGCTGGTCGTCGGCGGATGGCCCGTAAAGCGCCGGCACCTTCGCGCCCATCAAACGCAAATACACTGTCATCTGCCCGCGATGATGCGCCCAGTGGTTGATAGTGTCCTGAATCATTTCGTAACGTGGGGCCTCTAAAACAACCTGGCCTCGCGCCAGCAACCGCCAGGACGTCATCAGGTGCTCGTCAGTAGTTTTCTCCAACGCCGCCCGCGCGCCGGCCGCCGTTTTGTCGAGAGCCTGCAGCAGTTCTTCACTTGTTTCCAATCGCGGCTGTTCAGTTTTTGGAACTTCGGCCGGAGCAATGTCCAGTTCTTCCTGGTTGATCTCCATGGCTACCCAGGAAGGAATCGTCGCTACCATGTTTGCCAAATATCCGAAGATCATCGATTTCTCGTGAGGTTTCCAGTCGTACTTTCCCGCGGGTACCTGCTCCAACACGCGACGCGACCGCTCAATTTCACCGTTCAATTCCGCAGCTAGAAACTCGGTTAGCTTCATACTCGTCTCCTCGTCCTATGTTTACTGTGTAGATCAAACAGCATCACAGAAAGATTAAACTCAGTAAGGCGATATTGCACTTGTAGTTATATTTTCTCGGCGAGTAACTTTTGAATCAAGCGTTCGGTTTCGTCGTAGTCACCTTCACCAATGTGTTTCCATCGAATTCGGCCTTGTTTATCCAACAGAAACGTGGTGGGCCAGGCTTGGACGTCATAAGCATTCCAGGTTCGATAGTCATTATCCGAAACTACCGGATAATTAATTCCTAGTGAAACAACCTGGCGGCGAAGGTTCTCGGCGATTCTTTCCTCAGCAAACTCCGGTGAGTGGACACCGATAACGGTCAGCCCTTTTTCGCGATAGCGATCATGCCAGCCGCGGACAAAAGGCAAGGTGTTACGACAGTTAATGCAGCCGAATGTCCAGAACTCGACAAGCACTACGCGACCTCGCAGATTTTCCAGCTTGAGCGGCTCTGAATTTATCCAGTCGCCATGGGCCAGCGCGGGAGCAGTCTGTAATTCGGAACCCTCGTATTCATCGGACGTGCCAAAAGGAATAAGCAGACGTTCTGATAAACCGGTGGCATAGGCTGATGCCGCCACCACGACGACACCCACCACAATCCCGATTAAGATATTTCGTCGGCTGTTCAAAACTGTCCTTACTCTTTTGCTGCGCTCACTTAAGGAGTGGCGCCAAGCACTCCGCACCACTCGGTCGTCAACGATCCGGGAAGTGATTCGAAAAGTAATTCGTCAGCGTAACACCAGCCCCATTCCTCGTCGCGTTCGAACGACTTCATTATGGGATGGGTGGTTAGATGAAAATGTTTGGTCGCGTGTTTATTCTTCGAATCATCGCAGCAACCCACGTGGCCGCAGGTTAAGCACAGTCGCAAATGAAGCCACGGGTCGCCCAGTTTCAAACACTCTTCACAACCGTTCGGAGTTTTCGGAGTCACATTGCTGATGTCAAACAAATGCGAACAGCAGTTCATTGTTGTGATCCTCCTAAATCCTCTGCCCGCTGGTCGTGCCGCACCTTTGTCTTTTCGGCAAGTTCATGATCGAAGGTATCCTCTTTTGGTCCATATTCCGGATCATCCAGGGTGACCAGTAATTGCAGTTCTTCTTCGCTCATGGTGAGTCTCCTTTCTTAACCTGCGAAGCGGATGCCGTGGCTGCTTTCGAAGATGCTTTGACTGCGGTGGCGGATCGGCCCAGCCATTCATCGAAGCGCGTCTCGCCCAGCCGTGCGTCGCCGCTCGGCACCAGTGAGCCGTCATGTAACTCGGTACCGAAATAGCGCGCGTGCGCGTCAGCAATAACCTCACGCGGATCGTTAATCGCATTGAGACTGGTTCGAATGAGCGCATCGAAACCAAAACGTTCGGGTCCTGCCACTTCAATAGTTCCATTCAACTGCGATCCGGTCGCAACTTCGCTTACGAACCTGGCGACATCGTCTGCGGCCAATGGCTGGAAACTGACAGAAGGCAACCTAACCCTGTCGCCTTCGGTGAACGAATCAGCGATCCGCTGGACGAACTCGAAGAACTGTGTCGCTCGCACGATCGAATAGGGGATTGAAGATGCCTTGATCAGTTTCTCCTGGACCACTTTCGCGCGCATGTAGCCGCTATCGGGTAAGCGGTCACAGCCAACAATAGATAAGACCACGTGATGGGCCACGCCGGCGGCCGCTTCGGCGTCGAGCAAGTTGCGAGTGGACGTTTGGAAGAATTCCATGACCGCGGCGTCGTCGTAGGAGGGGGAGTTTGACACATCCACGACTACCGACGCGTTCTCAAGAACTTCGGCGAGCCCTTCACCGGTCAAGGTGTTTACCCCTGAGTTTGGTGACGCCGCTACTGCCTGGTAGCCGCGCTCGCTGAGGTTTGTTACGACCTTTGACCCGATCAGCCCAGTGCCACCGATAACTGCGATCTTCATTTCGCCTCCTCGTATTGGGACACGCGCGCGGTCTGGATCTTTGGAAAGTAGCGGACCACAAAGAACAGGTACGCCGGCCAGAATGTGAGCCAGACGGATGCGACGGCAAGAAGCCCAAGTAAGAATAGGACCAGACTTGGTGTGAGGAACATCATCGTATAACCAAGAAGCCAGAAGCGATCGGCTCGCCGGGCGTAAACCCTCCTGTCAGCTTCACTTATTCGTCCGCCAAGCGAGGACCGGTAGTAATGGAGAGTTGCGAACACGTATGAGAACGCCGTTACACCCATAACGATCAGTGTGAACTGAAACAACAGGGGATTGATTCTGCCACTCTCAAATCTCGGGTAGAGAAAGAAAAGCATGAATGTGAAAATCGCGATGTTGGTACCACCGAGCAAATACGAACGATTGACGTTGGCTGCGGCAATATCTTCTCCCATCGAATGCCCCCATTGGTTGAATGAAAATGCTTAAAGCCAAACCATCAGCGTGCCACCGATTTGGCCCGCACTACAGGAACACGCGCGGCGATCCAGTTGTTGATGTCAGCCATCACGATCTCTTTATCAATATCATTTAGCAGGTCGTGATAGTGGCCCTCATAAAGCTTCAGAGTTTTGTCGGTTGACCCGGTAGTATCGTAAAAGAACTGGCTGCCGCTCGGGTTCGTAGCCTTGTCCTCCGTGCCGTGCAGAATGAGGACCGGAAGTTTAATCAGAGGGAATTCTTCATTCAGCCGGCTGGCTGCATCTATCATCACCTTCGCCGTCTGCGCCGGCTCAGATTCACCCTTAATCAGCACGTCATTGTTCATTGAATCGACAACATTCGGATCGCGCGAGAAGACTTCATTCTTCAAACTATAGACATGGGTGTGCGGCGTGATGTAACTCAACCCCTTGAGAAACGAAAGCAGGATATCGGGCGCCGGCAGATCGTATGCGAAGCTCTCGCAGATTAATCCGTCGATCTCTGATTGATGGTCGAGTGTGTAAATGCACGAAACGACCCCGCCCGCACTGTGACCCAGAAGGAACACCGGCAAACCAGGATTTTCCGATTTCGCGGTTCTGACTAACGTCGCCACGTCGTCGGTGTAATCTTCCATCTTTTCGACATAGTAACGCTCGCCTTCAGAACGCCCGCGCCCGCGCAAATCGATCGCGTATGCCGCGAAATCTTTCGCCGCGAATTGTTCGCCGACCCACAGGTATTGCCCGCTGTGCGAATTAAACCCGGGGACGATTACTACGATTGCCCGTGTTTTTCCTTCAGGCTGCCATGAGCGGGTAAAAATTTTCAGTCCGCCGGCCCCTTCGAAAGTTGATTCCTTCATTGCTTCATCTCCTTTTTGCAATTCGTGGATCGCTTCTCTTGCTTACTAAACACTATCCACGAAACACACGAAATAACCCGAACGTCGAACACACGAAATAATACCTGTGAGTCCCGAACTCAGGCTGTTTGAGAGCTGGCCTGGGGTTTCGCTATGAACTCCAGCAAATCCCCATTGATCAGATCTTTGTGAGTCGAGCACATCCCATGCGGCAACCCCGAGTAGACTTTCAGTGTGGCGTCTTTCACGATCTTGGACGACACAAGTGCAGTAATGGCGATCGGCACGACCTGATCATCGTCGCTATGCATGACGAGCGTCGGCACATCAAACTTCTTAAGATCTTCAGTGAAGTCGGTCTGCGCAAATGCCTTGATGCAATCGTAGGTGGCGGGAAGACTCGCCAACATCGATTGCGAAAGAAAACTATCGAGCAAGCCTTGCGAGACTTTTGCACCTGGCCGGTTGAACCCAAAGAAAGGCACGCGGAACTCGGTCATAAACTGATGGCGATCGGCTTGCACGCTGGCACGCAACCCATCAATCATCTCCATCGGCAACCCGTTTGGATTGGTTTCAGTCTTTTGCAATAACGGCGGGACAGCGTTGATGAGCACCACTTTAGCTACGCGCCCTGTGCCGTAACGGCCGATATACCGCGTTACCTCCCCGCCACCGGTCGAGTGACCGACGTGGATTGCCTCTTTTAGATCGAGCTCCTGTACCAGCGCCGCGAGATCGTCGGCGTAAGTGTCCATATCGTTTCCATTCGCCGGTTGGCTTGACCGGCCGTGACCTCTACGGTCATGACCTATGCAGCGATAGCCCTTCGAGGCGAGAAAGAACATCTGGTCTTCAAACGCATCTGCCGTCAATGGCCATCCGTGACTGAAAACGATCGGCTGACCGGTGCCCCAATCTTTGTAGTAAATCTGTGTTCCATCTTTCGTCGTGATAGTGCTCATTTCACTCTCTTTCTGGTGTTACACACCGTCGATTAGCTTTGCGGAATTCGCGCCGGATCAATCGATAGAACTGTCCCCCCTTGAAATATTCTTGATTGCTCTCGATGCTGGATGGATTTTGCGCTTGCGCGTGTGTGCTCGAAACCCTAGATCGTGCGAGTTGAGGATTACTCGATCGAGTAACTGAGGGATTACCCGATCTCTCAAGCCTTTGGAGTGCGGCGGCTGGACGCCGCTTTGTCAGTTGTTTTGTTCAAGATCTCGCGACCGAGAAACAAAAACTAAAAAGCAGCGTCGAGCCGCCGCACTCCAAAG
>DATEPF010000138.1:0-3023 GCA_035273325.1 Pyrinomonadaceae bacterium
AAATTAAACGAGGTATGGGGGAAGGCAAGGGGTTCATCCATCGGTGTACTTTACCAGAACCAATTTCACTACCATCACCGCTACTTTTCAACCAACCTTAGTGAGTACCAGAGACTTGGCAGTCAGGGATAGCCTTCGGTTATTCGCTATCGTCTTGTCGATGAGGGCACCGCAGTTTATACATTTCCACGCATAGAATACTAAAAAGAAGTCGGACATTCGCTCCAACTGCATTAGGCCTCTGCATTTCGGACATTCCATTGTTCCACCTCCCTCTCTTCATTGACGGTGGAGCAATTTTCGGCCCAACCTGCCCAAAGCCAAGAATCAACAACTTAGTAGAGCCATCGACAGGAAAGCTGCCGATATTCGTCGCTCGACGTACGACAGTGTACGTAGCAAGAACCGAATAAGGTAAAGACCAAGACAATGAACGCCCAGTCAGCCGCCTAGTTCACACGACACCTTCGCGATCTAACGGCTGTGCTACGCTTACAAGAGCAGACAGAGCAAGGATGGATATGAAGATCGCATTGCCTCCAAAGGATGAACGATGGTCAGAGGAAGCCTCAGTTCACGTGACCGACAGACAGCGTCAGATTCTCAATTTAGTATCCATCGGACACACGAACAAGGAAATTGCCAACATTATGAAGATCAGTGTGCGCACGGTCGAAGTTCATCGGTTTAATTTGATGCGAAGGTTGCAAGTTCGCAATGTGGCGCAATTGCTCCGTCGAGCCCTCCACGTTGGCCTCCTTTCCTCACGCGAGATGCGTTCTACACTCGACGGTCCTGGAATCGCCAGATCTCGTCGTACGCCTGTCAGTTAAAAGAACAGCGGTGCAGATACGCATTTAAAAGCTCCTTCGCGGTTAGCCGTCTACCCTATTCTCACACCGGTCAACTCCGTCTCACGCCGTCTCACTTGTTATGACACCGTCAAACGTCGTTTGATTACATCTGACACTGTTAGACAACCATACCAACCCTTGCATTAGCGTCTCAGCGACTCCTATATCGACCTCCACATTTTTAGAGTGGGTGTAGTCGCTTTTAATAGCACCCACTGTCGTTTCGTCAATCATCCGTTGTGGATAGATTCGCGGAACTTCTGAAGATAAAATTTAGGATGCGTGGCGACGGATACGAGGAAACGAAGGAGGGTTAGGATTTTGCGCATGGCGTCCCCTTTTATCTAGAAGCGGCACGCTGATGCTACATCGGTGGCGTTCAGGCGCATACCGTGTATACCTCTAGGCCATGATCCGCAGTGCCTCGGAGAAAGGCTCTTGGAGAAGCGCCCGCAGAGAGGAAAGGCATGAACGAAAGATGCGTTTGCACTAGGCGAGACAAGGGCTTTGTGAACGCGTTCATCGTCTAGGAAGAACCACAACGATTTCAGGTTCATGGATGGGAAGAATATCAGGTCAGGCTGAAAAAACAGACGCCGCCGGTCATCTCCGCCTAGCGGTGCCGTTTAGCGGTCAGTCAGGGCAGTTCAAGGACACAAAGGAGACGGTTCAAACGGGTTTGTTCAAGGTTTTAGGCCAACCAAATCCACATGTCGGACAACGCACCTCACAGAAGCGAAGGCACAACGAAGGTCGCATGAAACTCGATCCAATCCGGAGAACCCAGTTGGACGGATGCGGTTATACATTACGATTGATCGCCACCCTGATCTGAGTCACAACCGTTGTGACGAAACTCTTGCTGATTGCACTCAGAGACTCAATTTTACTCAGATAAAACAGGTAAAACAGAGAGAAGAAGAAAGGTACGGCGAGCGCTGCTGACCAAAAGATGACAGCTCGAAAGGGCACCTTGTCAGAGACAAGGTATAGCCCAACCAGGAGGAGCAGTGCTGTCCCGGTTTTTACGACATAAATGACAATGTTGGGCCAGCCACCCGTTTTCCTTAGCTTTTTAATGACAGCAATAATCAACCCAATGGCCGACAAATGAGCGAAAAAGACAAATCCCGAACAGGATATTCCCATCAAAGCGTTAAGAAAAAGCTCGCTCGCTCTCATTTGTTAAACGAAGGTACGTCTAAGGATGTAATAGGTCAAGGGAAAGAGAAGATCATTACCTCTAATGTACCGCCGAAAACAAGCCGGAGGCCTGCAACCACGACGTACATCAACGGGCATTCTCTTCGATGAGGACTAACGCGGCGACTTCCTGATTTTTATCAAACCCTGGGGCTTTTTTGAGGTCGCGCTTCGTCGTATCCAGGGCGATCTTTTTCCCATTCTCCGTTTTGTTCAATGCGTCCCAAGGAACCGCAAAATACTTATCGCCAATCCCTAAAAACCCGCCGAAATCCAGCACAGCATATTCAATATCTCCATCCTCCGGATCAAGGACGAGATCCCGGATTTTGCCGAGGTTTTTCCCGTCCGTACCTTCCACCTTCATGCCGATGAGCTCGCTGGCCTTCAGCACCCCGCTCTTATCTTTCGCGTCCACCAGCGACATGGTGCCCAGTAGCATTACCATCAGGCCTGCGACCATGGCCCGACGCAGTAAGTATCCTCTCATAGTTCCACATCCTTTCGGCGAATCAACAAAAGGTTAGACGACGAACGCATAAATGTTGGGTTTGCCGTTTATGGCTGAGCTTTCTTCTTGCCGGCTCTTGACTTGCGTTGTGCGGTCGATGGGCCCCTTACAGGCTTTGCTCTCTTGGGCTGGAACAGGGGGCCACCGATGGCAGCCTCCGCGAGTTCATGGGCGATTTGGAACGGCTCTGATGGGCACTTTTTAGCCATGTCTAATCAGTGACGCGTTGTCAGTCGTCTGTGCGCTTACGCTGCTTTCACGTAGCGCTCAGGACTCTGATCAAACTGCTCCTGGCACTCGATTCTACAGAAGTAAAAAGTTTCCCCCTTATAGGCGCTAGTTGCGGCGGCGCTTTGTGGGTTGACTTCCATTCCACAGACGGGATCACGCACAGAGGAAGGTTGGCGTTCCATGACAGCCTCCAGAACGGTTAGCTATTGCTCAATTGATTCTAA
>DATEPF010000139.1:0-26155 GCA_035273325.1 Pyrinomonadaceae bacterium
ATGGCAAAACGAAAAGTCGCAAGCGCTAAGAGCGATAACAGATCAGCGGCGGCGCTGCGTTGCCGCAGGAAGTTTTTGCGTTTCTTTCCCGGCGGCTTCCGCGATGAGACATATATCGACTGGGAGCGCGACTACAAGTGGCAGGCGCACCTGCAGTGGGAGGAGACGCTCGACCGTCCACAGTTCCAATCGTTGCTTCGTGCCGGCGAGTTTAATGAGATTGCGGCGAGGGCTGTCAGGGTCGAATCGCGCACCAACTTGCTCTTTTCATTTGAAAAGATGGCGCTGCGAGATGCAATCAAACCCGCTGCCGGAGCGCGGCTCTTCGCTACAGCCCTTTATGAGTTTCTGCACGGACCAGGTGGTCTTACCGAAAAGTTTGAACGATGGGTTGCAGCTGTCGGAGAGTTGCCTCGCAAACAGACCCGTGTGCTGACATGGCCCCTGGTAACCGTTTTCGGATTTATCGCGCAGCCCGCCATTCACATGTTTCTGAAGCCAAATGTGACGCGTCTTGCGGCCCGCGCGTATGCTTACGATTTTCAATACCAGTCGCGACCTTCGTGGGATACTTACGAAAGCCTGATGCAGTTTGCGACTACCGTACGACGCGACGTGCGCGATCTGAAACCGCGAGACATGATCGATCTCCAGTCGTTTATCTGGGTGCAGGGTTCTGACGAATACTGACCGGCCGCTAACAACGATGAAAACAAACAATGTGCAGGTAGGTGACGCTGCGCCGGATTTTACGCTTCAGGATGGCACCGGCCACGAGTGGCGTCTGTCAGACCAACGCGAGAAAGTTGTCGTGCTGCTTTTTTATCCCGGCGATGAAACGCCGATCTGCACACGTCAGATGTGTTCGGTGCGAGATCGTTGGGAAGACTACTCGGCGACGGGAGCTGAAGTAGTTGGCATTTCAACTGATTCGGTTGAATCCCACAAAAAGTTTGCCGAGCATCATGAGTTACCTTTGCGTTTATTGTCTGACAGCAAAGGAGAGGTGGCGAAGCTTTATGGTGCGCAGTCGTTGATCCCGGGGAAGGTCGCGCGATCAGTTTTTGTTATTGACCGGGCCGGTACGATTCGTTATCGCGATGTACGGCCGCTCGGTTTATTTCGGCCGAAAGATGACGACGTGCTGCAAGCGATCGCAGCTGCCGGCGCGAAATGAGGTCAGTACCACCTGCGGTAGCGGGTGGGTTCTTCGTTCTCAAAAGCGACCCACCCGCTACCGCAGGTGGTACTGACTTCACGACCGCGCGGGAATCCTTCATCCGGCTGCTATAATCCAATTTCACAAACAAGGAGATCACGATGGCAGAAGTAAAGTGTGCCCACTGCGGCGAGAAGCGTCCGGCGCTAACGTTTGCGCCTTTTCCAAACGAGTTAGGACAGCGCATCGCGCGCGAGATTTGCCAGACGTGTTGGAGCGGATGGTTGCAGAAGCAAACCCAAATCATCAATCACTACGGACTCGACCTGACGAATCCCGACGCACAGGATTTTTTGTTCGATAACATTAAGGGATTTTTGTTTGGCGAAGCCCCTCCGACGACGGCAGACATCGACACATCAAAAGAAGGCTCGATCAAGTGGTAGACAATGTTCAGAGTACAAGCTTTAGCTTGCGTGGTTTCGTAGATCAACAACCTAAAGGTTGGACTCTGAACATTGTCTACGCGCCGATCGAATCAACATCGCCCTCAAAGATTTACTGTTTTTAACTTGTAAGTTAAGCTTTCGCCATTCTGTCCAACCTGGAGACCGGCTTTCAGTTCAGCCGGACTTCAAAAACAACAACTGATTGGGATTTGGTTGCTTATGCCAAAACTCCGCCCTCTGGTTCTGTCCATACTCGTCATACTTGCCTTCGCTGTCTTCATCAGCTCTTTTGCCGAGGCGCAACGCAGTGCGATTGAGACCTACGCGATTACCAACGCGCGCATCGTCACCGTCTCGGGTCCGATCATTGAACGCGGAACCATCGTCATCCGCGACGGACTTATCGCAGCCGTCGGGCCGAACGTGACTGTTCCTGCGGACGCACGGGTGATCGACGGCGCCGGCATGACAGTTTATCCAGGATTGATTGACTCAAATACTTCGCTGGGGATTCCGGCGCCCGCTGCAACTGCCGAGCCCTTGCCGGCGGCGCCCGGGGGTTTTGGACAGCAGCGGCCGCAGGCGTTCCTCACCGCGCTGAACTCCGCTCAGCCGCCCGGGTTACAACCCGAAGTCCTAGTCGAAGACTTCATCCGGCCGGGCGGCGAACAGATCGAATCCGCGCGCAGCCTTGGGATTACTACCGTCTTATCTGTACCGCGCACCGGCATCTGGATGGGCCAGTCTGCACTGATCAACCTGGCGGGCGAATCGACGCAGGAGATGATTGTCAAATCTCCGGTGGCGATGCACGTTGGATTTACGCCGTTGCGCGCGAATACATACCCTAATTCGTTGTTGGGTGTGTTCTCGGCGTTGCGGCAAATGTTGCTGGACGCTGACCGTTATCGGGAGGCACAGCAGGCTTACCAACGCGCTCCGCGTGGCACGCGCCGGCCCGAGCATGATCGATCCCTGGCGGCGTTATTGCCTGTGCTGGACGGACGAATGCCCGTGGTCATGTATGCAGACCATGAGCGGGAAATACTTCGCGCACTGGATCTGGCGCAGGAGTTTAAGCTAAACGCCATCATTGCCGGCGGCCTGGAAGCCGACAAAGTTTCCGCTCGGTTACGCGCTAACAAGATCCCGGTGTTGCTGTCTTTAAATTTTCCGCGCCGCACGTCACCCGCCCTACCCGAAGCTGATCCTGAACCGATTAGAGTTTTGCGAGAACGTGTTGAGGCGCCGAAAGTTGCAGGCAGACTCGCTGCAGCTGGTGTGCGTTTCGCATTTCAATCAGGCAGCCTGACAAACGTCAACGAGTTTCATCCCAATCTTGTGCGGGCAATTGACAATGGACTGTCGCGTCAAGATGGCGTGCGCGCCTTGACGGTCTGGCCCGCTGAAATTTTTGGCGTCAGTGATCGCCTGGGTTCGATCGAGATCGGGAAGATTGCGAACCTGACTGTGATGCGCGGTGATCTTTTCGACCGCGCGCCGCGCGTCGCGCATGTGTTTATTGACGGCCGCCAGTTGCAACTGCGACCAGCCACCGGCGCGTCGCAAGCCGCCAACGCTACCGGGAGCTGGTCCATGAATGTGAACCTGGGCTCCGCACCGGTTGCTGTGACGATGGTGTTGCAGCAGGAAGGTGACCGGCTACGTGGTTCAATGCAGGGGCCACTAGGCAGCGCTGAAATTGCCAACGGTTCGAGTGGCGCCGGAGGTGACGTTCGCTTTACTGTGCCGATCACGTTTGAAGGTCGAACGGCAGAAGCAACCTTCGCCGGCAGGATTACTGGTAACGAAGTTCGGGGCACAGTTAACGTAGTTGGCCGTGCCCCGGGTAGTTTCACCGGAAGCAGAGCAGGTGCGACACCGCAACCGGAAGCTTCACCAGCGCCGACGCCGGAGTGATTTTTATTAACACCGCGGCTTTAGCCCGGTGATTCAAAGCGCCGTGCTTCCTGTGAACCGTTTCAACGGTTTACCCGAATAAGAAACCGTTAAAACGGTTGGCCATGAAAGGTTTTGCTATAACACCGGGCTGAAGCCGCGGTGTTAATAACAACCGAGGATTCGAATGAGAAGACTGACCTTCATCCATTTGTTAATGTATTCGGTAGTCATCAGCGGCATAGCAACGGCCACTGCACAGGCCCCCGCAACCTCCTCCGAAACACTCATACGCAACGCAACTGTTCTCACGATCACTCGTGGCACGTTGACCAATACCGACGTGCTTATCCGCAACGGAAAAATCGCAGGCGTGGGAAACAACTTGAAGGCTTCCGCTAACGCGCGCGTGATCGACGGCACCAACAAGTATGTGATGCCGGGCATCGTTGACTGTCACTCGCATTCAATGCTCGATGCGATTAATGAAGGCAGTTTGTCGGTCACGTCGATGGTTCGAACGGACGACGTACTGAACCCGCATGATGTCGATCTCTATCGAGCTTTGGCCGGTGGAGTGACGACACTTAACCTGTTACACGGATCAGCTAACGCAATTGGTGGGTTGAATACGGTTGTGAAAGTTAAGTACGGGCATCCGGTGAAAGATTTCTTTTTTCCGGGGGCGATGCCGGGAATTAAGTTTGCGCTCGGCGAAAATCCAAAACGATCAAATTTCATTTTACCTGGCCAGCCGCGACGGTTTCCGGCGACCCGCATGGGCGTCGAAGAAGTCATTCGCGAAGCTTTCTCACGCGCCCGCGATTATCAAAAGAGTTGGGACGAACATCGAGCAGCAGTTGCACGACGGGAAAAAAACCTGATAGCGCCGCGTCGCGATCTGCAGTTGGAACCGCTGGTCGAGGTGCTGGAAGGAAAGCGTTTTGTGCACGCCCACTGCTACCGAGCCGATGAGATTTTGATGCTGATCGCAGTGGCGAATGAATTTGGTTTCAAGATCAAAACGTTTCAGCACGCACTTGAAGGGTACAAGGTCGCAAAAGAAATTGCCGAGCACGGCGCGGGCGCATCGATCTTTGCCGATAACTGGGCATACAAGATTGAAGCTTACGACGCCATCCCCTACAACGCTGCCATCATGACGCGTGCGGGCGTCGTCGTTTCAATGAACTCTGATTCTGATGAACGCGCGCGACGTCTAAATATCGAAGCAGCTAAGGCCATGCGTTATGGCGACGTCTCGGAACTTGAAGCGCTGAAAATGATCACCTGGAATCCGGCCTTCCAGCTCGGCATTCACGGTCGGGTCGGCTCAATCGAGACAGGCAAGGATGCCGACCTGGCGATTTGGAACGGACATCCGCTGAGCGTTTATTCGCGCGTAGACACGACCTTTGTTGATGGTGAGGTCCTTTTCGATCGCGAACGTGACCTTACCCGCCGGCAGCCTTTCCTGAGTGAACGCCAGCAATTGGAACAAGCAGAGCCGAACCGGCCGCCGCAAGCGGGACCCGCACGCCAAACGCCTCGAGGTCGAAGACCAACTGCTCAACAGGAAACGGACGAGGTGGCCCACCCGTAACTGCATATGAAAAACAGAAAAACTTTTTGCTTTGGTCTGGTCACGCTGTCACTCAGTTTGTTGTTCGCACCCGCAAGTGCTGCACAGCAACCGGGAAATCCGACTACGCAGTTGGGCGTCACTTTTCCGCGCGGTGTGTATGCCATCACGAATGCGCGCCTGGTCACCGTCAGTGGTCCAACAATTGAAAACGGCACGGTCGTTATTCGTGACGGCAAAATCGCAGAGGTTGGCGCCAACATCAGCGTGCCCGCTACCGCCCAGTTGATCGACGCCAAGGGGTTATGGGTCTATCCCGGGATGTTTGACTTAGGGACGTCCCTCGGTCTCGTCGAAGTTGGCTCGGGCGCACCAGGCACAGTGGACACCACCGAAGTCGGCGATTTCAATCCACATGTGAAAGCAATTGCGGCGATTAATCCTCATAGCGCACACATTGGCGTAACGCGAGTAGACGGAGTAACTAATACGCTGACTCTTCCGGTCGGCGGTCTCATCTCGGGGCAAGGAGCCGTAATCAACCTGGTTGGAACTACCCAGTCTGAGATGGCGGTAGTTCCCCATGCAGCTCTCGTAATCAACTATCCGCGAGCGATTACAGGTGGCGGTGGCGGCTTCTTTCCCGTGACGCAGCCGGCGAACCTTTCGGAGCTGGTGACCGCGGCTAACCGCCAAGTCGAACGCATTCGCCAAATACTGCGCGACGCTGAAGCATACGGCCGTGCCCATGATGCTTACAGCAAAGACAAGACGCTTCCGCGTCCCGATCGGAACTTAATGCTGGAGGCCCTCGTTCCTTATGTACGCGGCGGGCGCCCGGTTGTCTTCCGTGCCGATCGAGAGTCGGACATAAGAGGCGCGATTCGGTTTGCCGAAGAGATGAAACTTAAACCAATCATTCTCGGCGGCGACGATGCGTGGAAGATGACCGCATTCCTGAAAGAGAAAAACGTTCCGGTGATTCTTACCGGCGTGCTGGATTTGCCGTCGCGTGAAGACGACTTCTACGATACGCTTTACCAGAACGCTGCCAAACTACGACAAGCCGGAGTGCGATTCGCGATCTCAAGCGGAGACAGCGGCGCTAACGTTCGCAATCTGCCGTTTTACGCAGGGATGGCCGCCGCTTACGGCCTTCCGGCAGACGAAGCGCTGAAAGCGGTGACACTCTATCCCGCGCAGATTATGAATCTGGCGGATCGGCTCGGTTCTATTGAGATCGGAAAGATCGCGAACATCGTAGTCACCGATGGTGATTTGTTGGAGACGCGTACTCACGTTCGTCACTTGTTTATTGATGGACGACAGATACCACTTACCAGTCGTCATACAGACTTAAACGACGCATTTAAGAACAGACGCTAAACTCCCCATAAACCAATTTCCTGGTAAACATTCGCTCATACCGAGCTCAGCCGTGGAGGTTTTCGCTTTGCATTGTCCCAAACTAGTCTCGCGCATCCTTTTCCCGACGATAGTCGTAGCGCTTTGCCTGCTGACTGTCCAGGTTGCCGCTGCTCAAACCAAACTACTTCGCTTCCCTGATATTCATGGTGATCGCGTGGTGTTTACTTACGGCGGCGATCTGTGGACCGCGGCCGCCGGCGGCGGCTCCGCAATTCGCCTGACGTCGCATCCGGGAGTGGAAGTGTTTGGAAAATTTTCTCCGGACGGCAAATGGATCGCGTTTACCGGACAGTACGACGGCGATGAACAGGTTTACGTCGTCTCTTCAGGCGGGGGCGTTCCGCGCCAGTTAACTTTTTATCCGGCCAAAGGACCATTCACTCCACGGTGGGGATGGGACAACCTGGTCTATGGCTGGTCGAGCGACGGCAAAAGAATTTTTTATAAGTCGCAACGCGATTCCTGGGCGCTACCGATCGCGCGTCTCTATTGGGTGAATCTGGAAGGCGGGCCGGCAGAACCCTTGCCGATGCCGGTTGCAGGTTCCGGAGACTTCTCACCGGATTCGAATCAAATTGTTTATTCGCCTCAGTCACGCGACTTTCGTCCTGAGAAGCGCTATGGCGGCGGACAGGCAAACGAGCTCTACATCTTCGACGTAAAAACTTACGCCACCAAAAAAATTGCTGAAGGCCCGAGGGCGTCGCGCGATCCAATCTGGGTCGGCGATACGATTTATTACAACTCCGATCGCGACGGCAATTTCAATCTTTACGCCTACAACGTGCCGAGCGGACGCACTACGCAGGTCACCAACAACAAGGTCTGGGACGTGCGCTGGCCGAGTTCAGATAATCAAAACAGAATTGTTTATGAACTGAACGGCGAGATTCAGTTACTGGAGACCGGTAATGGCCGCAGTGAAAAACTTTCGATCACAGTTCCTGACGAAGGTCTCGCTCGCCGGCCCAGTCGAATACCTGTTGCGGGCAACATGGAGTCTGTCGGACTAAGTCCCAAGGGCGAACGTGCACTCTTTGTCGCGCGCGGAGACGTTTTCACTGCTCCTATCGAAAAAGGCCCCACCCGCAACCTAACGCATTCTTCCGGCGCGCACGACAAGTGGGCGTCGTGGTCACCTGATGGGGCCCGCATCGCGTACATCTCCGACGCCAGCGGAGAAGAAGAGCTTTACATTGCGCCTCAGGATGGATTGAAGCCTGCGGAGCAGATCACGCGGGGCGGCACCGCGATGCGATATCAGCCTGAATGGGCGCCGGACGGAAAACGCATCGCCTTCAGTGACAAGGACGGAAAAGTGTATGTCGTCACACTCGCCGACAAAAGAATGGTCGAGATTGCCGACTCACCGCACGGGCAGATTCGTGATTATGTCTGGTCGCCGCGTGGAAACTTTCTGGCGTTCAGTCTTGACGATCATCCCAATCGTTTCTCAGCGGTGCATATCTGGAGCGCGGCAGATGGAAAAGTAACGCGTGTAACAGACTACATGTTCAACGCCACTAACCCGGCCTGGGACCCGCAGGGAAACTATCTTTACTTTCTTGCAGACCGGGAGTTCCAACCGCAGATTTCGCAAATCGAGTTCAACTACGCGACTAATCGCACCTCGTACATTTATGCGCTCGCGTTACGCAAGGACGTCAAACATCCCTTTCCACCGGAGAGTGACGAAGTAACGGTCACTCCAACTGATGAACGGGCCAGACCTGTGGGTACGCCTCCGGCGATGGAGCCGAAGTCACCGGCGAAGGAGGTCACCAAGGAAATAAAGAAAGAAGATGAGACTGCAGGGCCCACGCCGTCACCAAGTCCGACACCGACCCCGGCAGCAGCAGAAGGTAAACCTGATGCTAAACCACCGGCAACGATGACAATTGACTTCGATGGAATTATCCAGCGAGTTGCGCGTGTGCCGGTTGCAGCCGACAACTACGGTGGTCTCAGCGCCAAAACCGGGCACCTCGTTTACGCAGTTGGATCAGCTTTTTATTACGGCCGCACGGGCGACCGTCCGACGAACCTAAAAATTTTTGCTTTCAAGGATCGCAAAGAGGCCACCATCGCTGAAGACATCCGGGGCTATGTGATGTCTGAAGACGGATCGAAGCTGCTGGTGGCCCAGGGACCTGGTTACAACCTCTATGACGCAACACCTGCCGGTGACAAAACCAGAAAGCCGGTTTCAACTGCAGGCCTGTTTGTTGATCGCGTTCCCGCAGAAGAGTGGAACCAGATCTTCCATGAGGTATGGCGGCGCTATCGCGACTTTTTCTACGTGCCGAACATGCATGGTTATGATTGGACCGCATTCCGCGAACAATACAAGCCGCTGCTGCAGTATGTGTCACACCGTTCCGACCTTAACTACGTAATCAGTGAAATGGTTTCAGAGTTGACGGTCCAGCATGCGTACATTGAGGGCGGAGATTTTACTATTCCGCCTCGTCCGCGTGTTGGTTTACCGGGGGCGCGTTTCGACGTCGATCCTCAATCCGGCCGTTATCGAGTAACCAGGATATTCGAAGGCCAAAACGAAGAGGATCTATACCGATCACCGCTCACCGAGATTGGGGTCGACATCAAGGCCGGTGATTACGTGTTGGCTGTCGACGGTGTGGAGTTGAAAGGCACGGATGATATTTATCGTCTGCTGCGTAATAAGTCTGACAATCCGGTCAGTCTTACCGTCAACCGTTCACCTTCGATGACGGGCGCACGGATCGTCTCATACCGTCCCATCACCGACGAAGGGAACCTCATTTATCTGAACTGGATTAACGCCAACCGGCGCAAGGTTGAAGCCGCAACGGGTGGCCGCGTTGGCTATATTCACATTCCGGACATGGGCGCGAATGGGATCCGAGAGTTCATCAAGTGGTACTACCCGCAGATTCGCAAAGAAGGATTAGTGGTGGACGTTCGGGCGAATGGTGGCGGCAACGTTTCGCGCATGTTGATTGAACGACTCCGGCGAAGGCTGCTGGGAGTCAATTACGCACGCACGGACGAGGAAGCAAACACTTACCCGGATCAGGTCTTCATTGGTCCAATGGTGGCCTTGTTGGACCATAACTCTGCCTCCGATGGCGACATCTTTCCGCATATGTTTCGCAAGGCCGGCCTGGGGCCGCTGATTGGAAAACGATCGTGGGGCGGCGTCGTCGGCATTCAAAATCGCGGAGCACTAATTGACGGCGGTGCGATCTTCGTACCGGGTTCAGGACTCGCGGACATAGATGGCCGGTGGATCATCGAAGGATACGGAGTCGATCCGGACATCGAAGTTAGCAACGATCCGAAATCTGAAATCGAGGGTCGCGATCCGCAGTTGGAACGCGGGATCGCAGAAGTGATGTCGCGATTGAAGCAGCCGGTGAGGTTGCCGGCGAAGCCCGCTGGACCGGTGAAGACCGGAAGATAGTTTCGGCAGCAGGTAAATCCGCAGATTTCGCAGATTACGCAGATTTCTTTTCCGATCTGCTCCATCTGCGTAATCTGCGGATTGTAGTTTGTTACTTTGTTGAGTCGTCTTTAATTTGCAACTTGTCCTGCGGGACCATTGCGCGCTCACCTTTGTGTTGCCAGCAACGTACAGGCCCGTGCACTCGACGCGAACATGGTGTCCCTTTCTTTGTTTGCGCGCCACATAAGTAAACTTCCCCTTCGCTCGATAAAGCTGGCGATGGTTTGTTAGTAGCCGTTGATTTGATCGGCCCGGGATCCTCCGGACTGGTCAACGGCGAATCTGCACGGCGGATGATCGTCAGCGGCGGCGCGGCAGGTGTGCGTGCTCTGCCGGCGATGTAACCTCCGCCTGTAAGAAGCACGATTGAAACCAGCCACGGCATAATCCTTTCCTTGCGCAGCGCCCGCGCACAGTCGTCACAAAACTTCCGGCTCGTCCAAAAGTGGGATTTCAGGCGCAGCACTTTCTCCCCGCATTGCGCACAAAAGTTTGGCATATACATCGGTAGTCAGTAGCCAGTAGTCAGTAGTCAGTAGTCGGTTGCCAGTGCTGAGTCGCCGGCGCTAATGACTACTGGCTACTGGCTACCGCCTACTTACTACTGCTCCCAAAGCAACCGTAAGCATGCTCCGCGCGTCCGAAAATGGCTATACCGTTCGACGACACCATTGAATTGGTGAATTGCAAAAGTTTTTGCTTCGCTTGATACTGTTATAAAGGCAAACATAAAGTTCCGATGACCTATCCTTTGTTCTCTCGCATTCTTGCGATAATCAGCCCGTTTACCAGCGTTCTGATTTGTCTGCTGGCTCTTATTACCGTGGCTGTCGGCCAGGATCCGGCACCGGATGACGTCCTCAGGACTGACACGTCTCTGGTGCAGTTAAACGTAGGCGTAGTCGACCCGCAGGGCCGTGCCGTGACGTCGCTCGCGCGCCACGATTTCACCGTTTACGAGGACGGCGTAAAACAACCGATTCTTCATTTCGAGCCGACGCAGGCGCCGTTCAGTCTGGTGCTGCTGTTGGACATGTCGGGCTCGACGATCAGTTTTCGTCCGCAGTTGAAGCAGGCTGCGTTTCGTTTTCTCGACGCGCTCGCCCCGAACGACCGTGTGGCAGTAGTGCAGTTCAATGCCAAGATCAAAATGCTTGAAGGCTTTACTGTGAAACGTAAAGACACGGCCTACGCGATTGAAATTGCCGATGGAGGGGGACAAACCAATTTGTATGAAGCGCTCGCCTACGCGCTGAAGGAGCTTGAAAAGGAAGGGAAGCGCCGGAAGGCGATCGTGGTTTTGACTGATGGACTGGATACAAAAGAGAGGGAAAGGGACCGCGCGTTATTGGCCAATGCCAGGGCTGATGCGGAGGCGAGTGCGGCGCTTGACGCTAAATCAAGCGCGGCTTTGAACAACGTTCTGGCGGCTGCTGACCGGCATGGGGTCACAATTTTCCCCCTGGCTTTACCCTCTGGCGATCCAAAACGTTTGCCGTCGATCGCAAAAGCTGCCGGGGTAGCATCGCCTTTGCCGCCTGATCCAATCATCATGGGCATCTACAGCGCTGCGAGAACGCGTCTGCAAAATCTCGCTGATCGATCTGGTGGTCAACTAAACGAAATTCACCGGCTGGACCAGATGGCGCGGTTGTACGTGGAAGTAGCAGCACACCTGCGTTCGCTTTACACCGTTGCGTATCAACCTGTTAATGCGCGCGCCAAAGATGGGAAATGGCACGAGATTCGTGTGGAAGTAGCTCAGCCATCACTAACTGCGCGCACGCGCCCCGGCTATTTCGCGCGATAAACGTTATAGCTTAGTGTTATTTCGTGTAATTCGTGGATCGGTTTTATGCAGCCAAAAACGATCCACGAATCACACGAAAAGCGCGTTTTACTATTCACGATTTACCATTTACTATTTACCAAAAAGCACCCGTAGCTCAGCTGGATAGAGTACCTGACTACGAATCAGGGGGTCGCACGTTCGAGTCGTGCCGGGTGCACCAGTATTTTCAACACGTTAGTTGGAAACGGTGATAATCTTTAGCGACCATGAACACCACCACACTAATAATTCTGATCATCGTGTTACTCCTACTCTTCGGGGGCGGCGGCTATTGGTATCGTCGGCGTTGAGCGAAACGCTGAGAGCGCAGAGGGCGTTACGCCCTTTTGCGACAACACGTAGCTGCGGACTACTCTGTGCGATCGAGTGCGCCGGGAATTGAGCATCGCAACAAAAAAGGAGAGGTGAGAATCACCTCTCCTTTTATTGTGACGGTGGAAAAAACTTATGACTGTGATTGCAGTGCTGCCAGGGCGGTCAGTACTTCATCGCTGTGCCCCGCTGGTCCAACTTTCAGAAATACTTTCGCGATCTTGCCTTTCGGGTCGATGATGAAAGTATTACGCGCCGACAACTTCATGCCGTTGTATTCCATTACCGAGCCATATTGCTCTGAAACTTTTGCACCGACGTCAGCCAGCAGTTTGAAGTTGAGACCTTCCTTGGCGCAAAACTCTTTGTGAGACTCTGCGGTATCCACGCTCACACCGAGAATCACCGCGCCCGCTTTTTTATACTTCTCCAAATCACGCTGGAAGTTTCTCGCCTGCAGGGTGCAGCCGCTGGTGAAATCCTTCGGATAGAAATAAAGAACGACCCACTGGCCCTGGAAATCCGTCAAGCTGGCTTCCTTGCCTTCATTGGTCACCAGTTTGAAGGCTGGTGCGGGGGCCCCGACAGCTGGTGGTTCTGACATAGCGGACACAGTAACCGCGAGGGCGGTCAGAATCAATATTGAAAATAGGGCGATGTATTTACGCATTTAGTTAAATCTCTCCTAGACGCTAAGTAAGTTGCAGTGAATGGGGAGCAGTCGTTCGTATTCGTGGCGAGTGAGTTTAGCTCAGTCGTACATAGTTGTGAAACGAGGACAGGACCTTTCGTGTTATTTCGTGGATCGCTTTTCGCGCCATAAATACGATCCACGAATTACACGAACATTAGTCAAACCCGATCCGGATTCAGGGCAAATTGTTTCAGACGTCGCCTCAGATCGTCGCGTACGCGCCGAAACATTGCCAACTGCGCTTCTTCACCGCCCGGCGCCGCCGGGTCTTCAATGCTCCAGTGAATGTGTTTGGTCTTGGCAGGAAAAGACGGGCAGTGCCGTACCGCATGGTCGCATACGGTAATCACGTAATCCATTTCCTTACCGGCAAACTCGTCCACCGATTTAGAACGTTGATTGGAGATGTCGATGCCAAGCTCCCGCATCACGGTGATCGCATGCGGACGCACGTAGCTGGGATGGAGGCCGCCACTGAAAACCTCAAAGCGGTCGCCCGCTTCATCCCGCAGCAAACCTTCAGCCATCTGGCTGCGAGCGACGTTGCCCGTGCAGACTATTAATACTTTTTGTTTGGGCATGGATGTGGATCACCGAATGCAGAACCGCGAGCGTAGCGACCGGATGCCACGTTTCAACTTGCTGTTCGGAAAGGCATCTCCGCTACACATGAGAGCTAGCATCCGGTCGTTACCGCTCCCGGTTCTGCAATTGTTCCGCAGCCGCGAGTGCAGCCTGGGCTGCAGCCAGCCGCGCTACGGGTACGCGAAACGGCGAGCAACTGACATAGTTCAGACCGATCTCATTGCAGAACGCGATTGAACTCGGGTCACCACCATGTTCTCCGCAAATACCGACTTTCAGATTCAGCTTCACGCTGCGCCCTCGCTCGGTACCAATGCGGATCAATTGGCCCACGCCCTCGCGGTCCAACACTTGAAACGGATCCTCCGGAAGAATCTTGCGCTCAACATAAGTTGGCAGGAACCGGCTGGAGTCATCTCGACTTAATCCAAACGTCGTTTGCGTTAGATCGTTTGTGCCAAACGAAAAGAAGTCGGCATGTTCGGCGATGTGGTCAGCTGTGAGAGCGGCACGCGGTAACTCAATCATCGTGCCCACCGTGTACTCGATCGTCATGCCGTGTTCGCCCATTACTTGTTGAGCTACCTGATCGATTATCTGGCGCTGTTGATGCAGCTCTTCACTGACTGAAACGAGGGGAACCATTATCTCGAGCTCAGGCTTACGCTTTTCACCCTGGACCAGGCAGGCCGCTTCAAAGATGGCGCGACACTGCATACGCGTCACTTCAGGAAACACCAGGCCGAGTCGACAGCCACGGAAACCAAGCATTGGGTTGGATTCGCGAATACGTATTACCTGCTTCAACAACCGCCGTTTCTCATCGATATCGTCGAGCAGCTTGTCCATGTCGACCAGTGTCGTCGCCAGGCGTACCGCCATTTTTAATTCGCTGAGCTCGCTCATCAGCTCTTCCGCATTCGGCAGGAACTCATGGAGGGGCGGATCCAGCAGCCGTATCGTCACGGGCAAACCATACATCTCGCGAAAGATGCCGACGAAGTCGCCGCGTTGTAGCGGCAACAGTTTGTCTAATGCCTTCTCGCGGGCGCCGACGCCCTCCGACAAAATCATCTCGCGCATCGCCGCCAGACGCTGGTCGCCGAAAAACATGTGCTCTGTGCGGCACAAGCCGATGCCCTCGGCGCCAAATTGCCGAGCCACTTTCGCGTCGCGCGGCGTGTCAGCGTTGGCGCGAACGCGCAAGCGGCGAAACTTATCAGCCCACAACATCAACTCATGAAACTCCGGACCAAGCTCCGGTTGGACCGTCGGCACTTGTCCCAGAAAGATTCGACCGGTGGAGCCATCAACCGTTATCCACTCGCCTTTAGTGACAACTGTTCCTTCCACCGTAAATTGCTGCTGCCCGTAATCGATCGCCAGAGAATTAGCGCCGCTGACGCAGGTCTTGCCCATGCCGCGCGCCACGACGGCTGCGTGACTGGTCATCCCGCCGCGGGCAGTCACTATCGCTTGTGCGGCAACCATCCCATGAAAATCATCGGGACTGGTTTCCTGTCTCACCAGCACCACCTTCATGCCTTCACGCGCCATCTCTTCCGCTTCGTCCGGACTAAACACCACCTGGCCCTGCGCCGCGCCCGGACTCGCCGGTAGGCCCGTCGCCAGCACTGTCACCTTGGTTTTGGGATCGACTGTTGGGTGCAGCAATTGATCCAGTTGTGCCGGACTGACCCTTTGAAGAGCAGTTGCCCGATCAATCAACTTCTCACCGACCATCTCTACCGCCACGCGTACAGCGGCTGCGCCGGAGCGCTTACCGGTGCGCGTTTGCAGCATCCAGAGCTTGCCGCGTTCGATAGTGAATTCGCAGTCCTGCATGTCGCGGTAATGCTTTTCAAGCAGTTTCGCAATAGAAGCGAACTCGTCGTAGACCCCGGGCAGTTCCTTCTTAAGTTGCGTGATCGGGTGCGGCGTGCGAATCCCAGCGACAACGTCTTCACCCTGCGCATTCAACAGGTACTCGCCGTACAATTCTTTTTTTCCGGTTGAAGGATTTCGCGTAAAAGCCACTCCGGTTCCGCTGCCCTTTCCCATGTTGCCGAAAACCATTGCCTGTACGTTGACGGCAGTCCCGAGTGAATCAGGGATCTTATTTACACGGCGGTAGTCAATTGCGCGGCGGCCCATCCACGAGTTGAACACTGCTGCGATGGCCACGCGCAATTGTTCATAAGGATCTTCGGGGATGGGTTGCTGTTCAGTGCCGATGATCTGTTTTTCGGCGGCAATGATTTCGCGCAGATGCGTGGGCTTCAGATCAGTGTCTCGTCCGCCGGACGTTTGTGCTTTGAAGCGATCCATGACGCGTTCAAACTTTTCGTGGGCCACACCCATGACGATCTCCCCAAACAACGAGGCAAAGCGGCGATATGCATCGAGTGCGAAGCGCAGGTCGCCAGTTTGGGAGGCTAGTCCCTGAACAGTCTCTTCATTGAGGCCAAGGTTTAGAACAGTGTCCATCATGCCCGGCATCGAGAAGGCCGCTCCCGAGCGCACGGACACCAGCAGCGGATTTTGCGGATCACCAAATTTCTTGCCGACTTTATCTTCGATCTTCTGCAAACCTTCTTTGACCTGCTCCCACATTCCTTCGGGAAAATTTTTATCGTTGTCAAAGAATGCGTTGCAGGCTTCGGTGGTAACAATTAGGCCTGGCGGGACCGGTAAACCCGCGCGCGTCATTTCACAAAGGCCTGCGCCTTTGCCGCCCAGTAATGATTTGTCCTGGCCATCGCCTTCTTCAAACAGGTAAACCCATTTGCGAGCGGTTTGTGGATCTTTGGATTTGCCGGCGGTTTCGATTACCTGGGCCACGTCGTTCACCTCGAGGGAAAAGTGTATTTGGCGTCACGAATAATACAACGCCGACCGGAACCCTTGGAATTGCTTCGGGTCATTTCGTGTGATTCGTGGATCATTTTTATGCGGGCACAGACAATCCACGAATTGCACGAATAACACGAATTGCTATTAATCGCGAATCGATGCTAGATAAGGCACTCTTTTCGACAACCGGAGACGCTAATGTCGGTATACAAACGACAAATACGGTGGTGGGCACTGCTGATCGTGACCGCGATTGCGCTTTACCTCTGCTGGCTGATGATGAAGCCGTTCCTGGGTGTGCTCATGTGGGCGGCGGTACTGGTCATTGTCTTCTATCCCATTCACAGGCGCCTGGTGCAGCGGACCAACCGGCCGTCGCTCAGCGCACTGCTGTCGTGTGCGTTGGTCATATTAACGATCCTGGTTCCGGTGGCCCTATTGACGTTCGCTGTGATTAATGAACTAGCGGGCGCCGCTCAAAATGTACAAGCTGCCATTAACTATGTGCTTGATCCAAATTCGCCGACGTCCGGGCGATTGCTGGGTTGGGCCAGTAGATTCGTGGACGTTGACAAGCTCAGATCTGGCGATTATCTGGCCCAGCAACTCGGAGGAGTCAGCGGAGGTTTGGCGGGCCGCACACTGGGAGTCATTGGCGGACTAATTGGCGCCATCGTGCAGATGTTTTTTGTCGTGTTCACGATGTATTACCTGTTTCGAGATGGTGACCGGATCTTTGCGACTATCAAGAATTCGTTGCCACTCAATGAGGAGCAATCACTCTCAATTATGGAGCGCACCAAAGAAGTAGTGGGCGCGAGCGTTTATGGTGTGCTGGCGATTGCGGTGATTCAGGGAACTTTGGGAGGGTTGGCGTTCTGGGTCCTGGGCGTGCCATCGGCGATCGTGTGGGGAGTTGCGATGACGTTTCTCTCGATGATTCCTATGCTCGGTTCGTTTTTGGTATGGGTGCCTGCGGCGATTTATCTGGCGTTAACCGGACACTATGTTAAGGCGATCCTGTTGGTGCTTTGGGGGACGCTGGTGATTGGGATGATCGACAACTTCCTTCGTCCTAAGTTAGTGGGCGGGCGCACGCGTTTGCATGAACTCCTGATCTTCTTCGCAGTGCTGGGTGGGTTGCAGGTGTTTGGCGTGCTGGGGATCGTGCTAGGTCCGGTCGTACTGGCGCTGGCGATGGCGCTGATTGAAGTGTTCCGGGCTGCCGATTCATCCGCAGAAGCTTGATTCTACCTGCCACAATGCAGAACCGCTGGCGGTAGCCAGCGGATGCTTCGGTCAACTCTGCCACCTTTATTAGAGTTTTCTCAGGGCCCAATACTGGCAATCTCCAGTTCGAGTACTTGAGTGCTGGCATCCGTTCGCTACCGCAAACGGTTCTGCATTGGTCTTTCCGTCACCACTGCGCACGAAACCCGTTGAGTTACTGTGCAGCAGCCGCAGCAGGCTTCGCTGCCGCGCGCGGTTTGTTGAACGGTGAAGTGGTTTTCCATGAGGGCATTGCCTCGGCCTCAGCCACACGGAGCCCGATGATCATTCCCACCCGTGCGAGCGTCGCTGGTCCACTCCAATCCCAATCCGGTTTCACCGTGTCCGTTGCGGTGTGGTAATCGGTCTCCAGCCACTTCTTCATTCGGGGAACCCATTTCGCGGGATCGTCAGCAGGGCCACCCATTAACATCAGCGCCGGCACACCCTGCTTCACAAACGAATAATGATCGGAACGAACGAACGCGTTTTCTTCCGGCATCGGGTCGGCTGTAACGATGTTTCCAGTCGCGGACATAACCTCCTCAAAGATCGTACCCAGCTCCGAATGTTCAGCACCAAAGGCGACGACCCGTTTTACCGGTGCATAAACCTCCGTTCCGATGCCGTCAAAATTAATGTTTGCCGCAATCTTCGATAGTGGCCACGTCGGATTCCTGACCCAATATTCGGCGCCCAGCAGCCCGTATTCTTCCCCAGTGACTGCCAGGAAGATGATGGAACGGCGTGGGCGGGATTCAGGCTTCGGGAAAGCTTTTGCAAAAGCCTCGGCGATACCGATGATTGTCGCCGTGCCCAAAGCGTTGTCCGCTGCGCCCGGATAGATCGTACCGTCTGACTCAATTCCATAAGCGTCGTAGTGCGCCGTATAAACAACTGCTTCTTCTTTTAGTTTCGGGTCAGAGCCTTCAAACACCGCCACCACGTTACTGCTGGGTGTCTCTCCCAACTGATAGCGGAGTGCCAGCGTCGCAGTCTTTCCTAATTCGCGCGAAACGTTTTCACCACGTTTCGCTTTTTCAAGTACCTGCGCAAATGTCGTGTCCGAACCTGCAAACAACTTTTCCATTGCCGCGTCGCTCACGATTAACACTGGCGGCGGTTTGAACCCCGCGGATGGGCCGGCGCCCAGCGACACGCGACGCCGCGAAAGATAGTTGGCGATGGTGGCGTAAGGTTGCGCGGGTGTGCCCGCGTTGGCAACCACCATGGCCACAGCGCCGCGGCCGAAAGTATTCAGTGCTCGCGCTTGCGGATTTGTGGCACGCGCCCACGCCGCGTCATCAACGCCTGCAGGCTTGCCGCCCATGATGATTACTACTTTGTCTTTGACATCCAGTCCGGCGAAATCGTCTCGCTTAAGTTCCGCGGATGCGGCGCCAAAGCCGGCGAAAACAATACCGCCGCTGACGTCTACCTTTTCTGAAGTGTAGGGAGGAAGCACGATGTAATCGTCGCGATGTTTCAATGCAGCATCGCCAAATTTAACTGACGTGTCGGCCAATATCTGCGTTGACCTGAACTTAATCGGTTGCAGATAGCTGCCGTTGGGCCCCCCTGGTTTCAGGCCGAGCTTCGCAAAACGATCGGCCATGTATTGGGCGGCCTTGTCGGCGCCGGGTTGACCGGTACCGCGGCCTTCAAATTCTTTGGAACTAAGGGCGGTGGTGATTTCGCGAATGGTTTCCTGTTTGACGCGCTCGGAGGCCTTGCGCTCTTCGGAACTTAGCTTGACTGCTGCAGTCTTTGCGGGCGCGGTAGCGGTTCCCTGGAAAGCTAAAGCCGCTGGTGACAACAGAATGATTGCAAGAAAGGCGGATACCCACACGCGGGTAAGACGATACTGACGTAAAGACAAATGCATTGAATTCTCCTGTTTCACTATTTACAGACGTGGATAAGTTATACGTTTCAAAGTTTGGAAGGTTCTGACAAAGCTGGAGCCATCGGCGGCAGCTCCACCCTCATGTTATTTCGTGTGTTTCGTGGATCGCATCTTCCTGCGGCTTCAAAACGATCCACGAATTACACGAAATAAAGGGAAAATGACGATGCGTATGTTGTTGAGAGCTATTCACTCAGAAATGATGCGGGCTATGAAAAAAGCGGCGCCCGCGGCCGCGCTCCCAATAAATGCGGTTTGCAGCGCGCTTCGCACCGGTCTCATTCCGGTAAATCGTCCTTTCACGAACCCAAACACCAATAACGCGAAGATGGTGACGATAATCGAAACCATCAATGCGAACGATGGTTGGCTCGTGGCCATGTAGGGAGCGAGTGGGATAAAACCACCGACCGCATACGCCCCGCCAATTGATAAGGCAGAGGTCATGGCGCGCTTCGGATCCGGTTTCTCGAGCCCGAGTTCAAAACGCATCATGAAGTCGATCCATTTTTTTGGCTGGCGGCGCAACGCTTCAACAATCGGCTTCGTTTCTTCTTTAGTCAGGCCATACTCCTCAAACACTTCGGCGACCTCACGCATCTCTTCGTGAGGTATTTCCGCCACTTCACGTTTCTCGCGTTCGCGCTCTTTCGCATAGTGCTCGGCGTCGCTCTTCGCGGCAAGGTAACCGCCGAGACCCATAGCGATCGTTCCAGCCGCGATCTCAGCTAAACCTGCAGTGACGATTATTCGGGTGGTATAGACGGCGCCGGTCAGCCCGGCAGCGAGTGCAAAAGGAACCGTCAAACCGTCTGACATACCAATGACAATGTCGCGCACAACTTCACTAGAGGTGAAGTGCCGTTCCAAGTGTGGAGTTTGCGGCATGAAAAAAGTCTCCGTCGTCAGTTAGCAGGAGTGAGCAGGTTCTTAATTTCGTGTTATTTCGTGCGGTTCGCGTAATTCGTGGATCGATTTTTCGCTAGCGAGAAGGACGATCCACGAAATACACGAATGACACGAAACACACGAAATAAATACTTCCTCATCACCTAGAATTTATCCAGCAGGATTAAAATACCGATCACTATGAAAGCCACCGCGGCCGCGCGTTTGATCCATTCGAGGGGAAGATAATTTCCCACAACGCCACCGACCACGACACCAACCGCGGAAACAGCAGTCAAGGCCAATGCCGATCCGATGAACACCGCCCAGGGCTTTTTAGTTTGTGCCGACATCGTCATCGCCGCTAGTTGCGTCTTGTCGCCCATCTCCGCCAGAAATATCACGCCAAAAGTGGTTAGAAAAACACGCCAGTCCATTTAGTCTCCTTAGCCAGTCTTAAATACGCACAATGCAGAACCGCGAGCGGTAGCGACCGGATCCCGGAATCAACTTTGAACATACCACGCTTAAACTAACTTATGTGTAGCATCCGGTCGCTACCGCTCGCGGTTCTGCATTTGTGCACGATAGATAACCATCTTCGTTATTCGTGTGTTTCGTGAAATTCGTGGATGGTTTTTTAGGGGACAAAAACGATCCACGGACTGCACGAAACACACGAACTAACACTAAGGTGGCAAAGCCGATGATAACTGTTACGACAGATCGAATCGAATAAAGCCAACGCTCTTTGCGGCTTTAAACTCTCAAGCTACAATCAGTCGCCTTTTCCTTATCTCGCAATTCGTTTTCATGAGCCAACACTCAAACGAGTTTCTGGGTACAGAACGTTATCGCATCCGCCGTCGCCTGGGCTCGGGGGGAATGGGTGTCGTTTATGAAGCCCTCGACGTTCAAACCGACAAACTGGTAGCGCTTAAAACGCTGACCCGCGCGGAGGCTTCGCACATATCTCGTTTCAAAAACGAGTTTCGTTCTCTGGCCGACGTTTCTCATCCCAACCTCGCCGCACTCTACGAATTCATGGCAGACGGCCAGTTTTGGTTTTTCACTATGGAACTCGTGAATGGCGTGAATTTTCTCGAGTATGTGCGGCCCGGTTACCACGCGAAGCGTATACAGTCGTCGCGCACACCGACGTTGCGCAAGGAGGGCCAGCAACCCAGCGGAGAAGAAATCCTGGCGGCTTATGAAGCGGAAACCCGACAACTGGATTCAATTCACACTTCTCAGGCTCCCGACGAAGGCAACACACAAGGATCAATCGAAACTTCCCTGTCCCGCGCCAAACTGGATTTCCAGCGGTTGACGGTAGCACTGCGGCAGGTGGCCGAAGGCCTGCACGGTCTGCATGAAACCGGCAAGCTCCACCGCGACATCAAGCCATCGAATGTGCTGGTTACGAAAGAAGGCCGCGTGGTTATCCTCGACTTCGGTTTGGTGGCTGAGGTGCACGGGGCGGAAGTTTACGAAAGCATCACCCTCGCGGGCACGCCCGATTACATGTCGCCCGAGCAAGGCGCGCAGTTGCCGATCACTGCTGCCAGTGATTGGTATAGCGTGGGCGTGATGCTTTATCAGGCATTGACCGGACGTTTGCCATTTTCAGGAAAGTTTTTCGAAGTGATGATGAACAAACAGAACTTCGATCCGCCGGCACCCTCGGAGTTAGTGCGCAACGTTCCCGAAGACTTGAACGACCTCTGCATCGCATTGTTGAAACGCAATCCAAAAGAACGGCCCGACGGGCGCGACATCGTGCGCGTATTGGGCCACGGCAAGACTGGTCCACTTCCGCAACCAATCGTAGCGGCCCCTATTCCGTCAGTGGCCCAAACATCTCCGTTTGTGGGTCGCGACCGGCAGTTACGTGAACTAGAGGATGCCTTCGCAGTGACCCGGCGTGGCGAGACGATGACTGTCTACCTGCACGGCAGCTCGGGTATGGGAAAGAGTGCGTTGGCCCGCCATTTTCTCGATCAGTTAAAAGCGACGCACAGTGACGTCGTAATTCTCGAAGGCCGCTGTTACGAGCGTGAATCTGTTCCTTACAAAGCACTGGATGGCGTCGTCGACAGTCTTACCAAATACCTGCACGCCCTGCCCGACGCAAAAGCCGAAGCGTTGATGCCGCGCGAAGTGTTGGCGTTAGCGCGTCTGTTTCCGGTGATGTTGCAGGTGGATGCGGTCTTCAATGCCCCGCAACGAGAACAGGAAATTCCCGATCCGTTTAGTCTGCGGCGTAAAGCTTTTTCCGCGCTGCGCGAACTGTTGGGCCGTATCAGTGATCGGCAACCGCTGGTGTTATACATCGATGACCTGCAATGGTCTGATGCGGACAGTACCACTCTCCTCGAAGACTTACTCCGGCCGCCGGACGCACCTCCACTACTGCTGTTGTTGAGTTTTCGTAGCGAGGACATTGAGACCAGGCCCTTTCTGCAGTCGCTTATCGATAAGGCCGGGACCGAGAGTTTTCGCGAAGTCCATATTGGAGCACTGTCAAAGAGTGAATCGAATGAACTTGTGCGCGACTTGCTGAAAGCCAAAGCGGTCGCTATCGATCCCTTTGTCGATGCCATCATTCGTGAAGCGCGCGGCAATCCTTTTCTGCTCGAACAACTCGCGCGCTACGCTTCAACCAGCGACAGGACTGCAACTACCGGCATTACGTTGGGGGTAATGTTGGACGAACGTCTCCGTCACCTGCCAAAAGGAGCTCGACAGTTCCTGGACGCGTTGGCCGTAGCCGGTCGTCCAATTAATCCTGAAGTAGTGTTTCAGGCAGCCGACCTTGCCGGCGACGAACTGCCGCTGATAACGACGTTGCGAGCTGCGCAGTTTCTGCGAAGTGGCGGCGCGGGCCACTCGCTCGAGCTTTATCACGATCGCATACGGGAAACCCTTGCTAATCAACTGCACCCTGCGAAAGTCATCCAAATTCATCGCCGCCTGGCCCAGGCGCTCGAGACCCGCGGCATAGACGATCCCGAAGCCCTTTTTGAACATTACCTGGGCGCGGGCGAGAGAGTCCGCGCGGCCTCACATGCGGCAGTGGCAGCGCGGAAAGCTGCCAGCGCGTTGGCATTTGATCGGGCAGCAGCCTTTTACCGTCGTGCGCTGGAAATGGCCCCTGTGCGCGGCGCAGAGATGGTGGACTTGAAACGCGGCCTTGCAGAAGCGCTGGCGAACGCAGGCCGTCCAGCGGAAGCGGCGGAGGCTTATATCGACGTCGCCAACGATACGACCGCGAGCCAGAGTCTTAATTTCAAACGACTCGCGGCACAACAACTTCTGATGGGTGGACACATCAAAGAAGGACTCGCGGTCATTCGTTCCGTACTGTCTGCTGTCGACATCACACTCCCCGCCGGGCCAAAACGCGCCTTACTGTCTTTGGTTCTGAAGAAGATTCAAATACGGCTGCGCGGCCTTAACTTCAAGGAACGCCCCGCTAGTGAAATCTCCGAACACGAACTATTTCGCATCGACATTTGTTGGGCGGTAGCCGCGGGACTTGGCGCAGTCGACTTGATTACCGGCGCGGATTTCCAATGCCGTCAATTGCTGCTGGCGTTGCGGGCCGGCGAACCGTTCCGCGTAGCTCGCGCAATGGCCTTCGAAGCTGCGCAAACAGCCGCACGTGGAGAACCCACCAGGAAGCGTGCCTTGCAAATTGCCCAGCGCGCAGAGGAGTTGGCGCTGAAAGTCGGGCATCCGCAAGCCATAGGATTGGCCATCTGGGCCAGCGGCGTCGCTGCTTATCTGGTGGGGCATTGGAAGAATGCGGCGCGATTATGCGAGCGAGCTGCTGAAGTGCTGCGTGATCAGTGCACCGGCGTTACATGGGAGTTGACTACTGCAAACCGGTTCATGCTCAGCGCCATGATCTACATGGGTGAGATTGGCGAAGTGTCGCGTCGAGTACCGGGATTGCTGGCGGCGGCGCTGGAGCAGGGAAATTTGTTTGCCGCGATGGATCTGCGTACCCGTCTAAACGTCATCTGGCTGGCCGCTGATGACCCCACCAGGGCGCGTGCTGAAGTTATCGAAGGTTTAAAGGCGTGGCCGCAGGAAGGCTTTCATCTGCAGCACTACACGGCAATGCATGCATTGGGTCAGATCGAGCTCTATACCGGCGACGTTGAAGTTGCGTGGAAACATATTCAGGGTCAGTGGAAAGCTCTCGAAGGTTCGATGCTGATGCGGATACAGGTGCTGCGGATCGAAGCGTTCCACTTGAGAGCACGGGTAGCATTGGCATCAGCGGGCAACGGTGAAACCGGACATCGCCGTCATGTGGCGGAGAAACTTGCAAAACGTATTGCAGCGGAGCAAGTGGCATGGGGCGCTCCATTCGCGGCCCTGATCCGCGCCGCGGTCGCACATCAAGCGGGCGACCAGTCCAAAGCCACTGGATTGTTGCGGCAGGCAATTGAAAGTTTCGATCTTGCCGATATCGATTTATATGAAGCCGTGTCTCGCCGCAGGCTCGGCGAACTGCTGGGCGATGAACGAGGTCAGCGACATATCGACGAAGCCGATGCGTGGATGCGCAATCGCCAAATACTGAATCCCGAGGCCATGACCCGAATGATGGCGCCCGGTTTTGACTGATCTTTGGATTTGATTGATATCTATCAGCCTGAAGGGCTGAAAGAAAGTAGCCGGTGGTCGAAGCGCAGCGGAGACCACCGGTAGTCGTATTTCGTGTTATTCGTGGATCGCCTTTTTAGGCTCCCTGAAGGAGATCCACGAACTACACGAATACACGAAACGTGCGTTTATTATGCGGTGCCGCACGTCCCCCGGAGTTGGCCGAGACTTAGATGGATTACCTAAAAACTCTTACATACGAAGTGACGGGCCGTATCGCGCGGATTACTTTGAACCGTCCCGAACGCGGCAATGGTTTAACTTTTGAAACTCCTGCGGAGTTAGCCGAATGTGTTGAACGCGCGAACCTCGATCCGTCGGTGCACGTGATTGCATTGGCAGGAAACGGAAAAGGGTTTTGCGGTGGTTATGATCTGGTTTTGACCGCCGAACAAAAAGCTGGTGAAGACGATGAAACTCCCCGTTGGCCCACCGGCTCGTTGATGGATACGAAAGTGCAACTCGCTAATCACGATCCCGGATCGACCTGGGACCCGATGATTGATTACGCGATGATGAGCCGTAACGTGCGCGGGTTTATGAGTCTGTTCTACAGCGACAAACCTGTGATTTGTAAGGTCCACGGTTTCTGCGTAGCCGGCGGCACCGACCTGGCGCTTTGTTCGGATCTATTGGTGATTGAAGAGACGGCTTCGATTGGTTATGCACCGGCACGGGCATGGGGCGTCCCGACCACAGCTTTATGGGCTTTCCGGATTGGACCAGAAAAAGCGAAGCGCTTGCTATTCACTGGCGACTCGCTGACCGGCAAGCAGGCGCTCGAATGGGGCCTCGCGACGGAAGCGGTAGCCGCGGACAAACTGGATCAGCATTTCGAAAGCTTGTTGGATCGTGTGGCGCTTTTACCGGTGAATCAACTGGTGATGATGAAGTTGTTGATCAACCAAACTCTTTTGGCCCAGGGACTGCAGTCAGCGCAGCTGCTGGGCACTTTATTCGACGGGGTAGCCCGCCACACCCGGGAAGGCTGCGCATTTCAAAAACGCGCCGCCGAGGTGGGTTTCAAACGGGCTGTTAAAGAACGTGACGAACCGTTTGGCGACAGCAAATAAATTAGCTTTGCCTCAAAACCAGATCTGACCCTGCTTTGTGTT
>DATEPF010000140.1:0-4609 GCA_035273325.1 Pyrinomonadaceae bacterium
AACATACCCGCCGCCCGCCTCCGGGAACCTCGCCGCCAACTCGCCGTAGCAGAGGGCGCCACACAACGCCATTGCTCCCATCAGCAGCCAAACGATCAGCAACCAAAAGGGCGACCCTACCGATTTCGCCATCCCGGCGGGAGTGAGAAAGATTCCGACCGCAATTACTTCTCCGACAATCAACGCTGTTGCGGTGCGCAGGCCGAGTTGCCGCTTCAGTTTGCCGCTGTCGCTCACAATCAAAAGGTAACTCGCGCCGCAAACTGAAATGCCCTGGGACCACCGGAACCGAACACACCCCCCGCAGTAGTTACTGGTTTGCCAAAACTTGATGAGCGAAGAAACCCTGGGTTAGTTGGATCATTGCTGTCACGTGCAAGCACATTGGAAAAGCCCGAATAGTTTGACTTTGAGAACCCTAGTACATTTGTCACGTTGAAGAGATTAAATGCTTCCACTATTGGCTCGATCTTCACCCGCTCACCCAGACTAAAGACTTTTGAGAGGCGAAGATCTAAGGAACTGAAGTTGTCATTGAATCGGGCGCTATCATCGACCAGGGGCAAAGGTTGACCGCCGAATCCTCCGGCAGCGTTAAGCTGAGTGATAAAAGCGTTCAACTCGGCACCGCTGTGAAACAGTCTGCCGCCGGCATTGCGTTGCAGTTGTGGAATTCGTTGAGCGCCGCCGGGAACGAGAATGTCCATCGGAACTCCGGAGGCGAGCGTAAAGATTGGCGCAAGACGGAATCCGGCGGGTAGGTGGAAAAGGCCAGAGAAGGTAAAACGGTGCCGCTGATCGTTCGGCGTCGGTCCATACTCCAACTGAAGATTCTGAGGGTTAAGTGGTCCGTTGGAGAATGGAATCTGATCGTCGTTCGCGTAGTTGAAGGCTTTCGATAATGTGTAGGAGGCGCGGAACTGGTAACGATTCGAGAAACGTTTTTCCAGACTCATCAACAAACCGTCATACTTTGTCTTAACGCTGCTCTCCAAATTCACCACCGCGTCGGGACCGCCCACTACCGGATTAAAAACGGTGCCGATGGTTCGCCCGATGATGAAGTGGGTGCCAAAATTATGCAGGTAGTCCGCTCGCAACACGAAGTCGTTCGCAAACTCTCGTTGGATTCCGATATTCATCTGCTGCACCATCGGATTCTGCATGTCGTTGTCGATAATGTTAATTCCGGAGGCCCCGGCGCCGGGGAGTATAAATCCGGTAAAAGGATTGGCTAGGGTCGGGGCGCCGGGTGGGAATGTGCCACCAACTGGATCAAACAACAACGGTGGGGGAATGAAGAAGACTGGACCAGCCCTGACCTCGATCGGCAATGCGCGGCCATCCAACCCGCGCTCCAGCGACTGAATCTCGAGTGTTACGCGATCGTAGTAAATGCCATACCCACCATGGAGGCTTGTGCGGCCATCCTCGGTTGCATAGTTAAAGCCAATCCGTGGGCCAAAGTTGTTGGCGTCTCTACCCCGCTGTCCGGTCAGGAATGGCAGGATTATCGGGTTGAGCTGATCGATCCGACTGACGTTTTTCACGTCTGTATCCAGTTCATATCTTAAGCCAACATTTAACGTGAATTGGGGATGTAGCCGCCAGTCGTCCTGAATGAAACCTGCGAGATAAGTGCTGTCCGCATTCGGAATCAGAAGCGACTCAGTGGGCTTTCCGCTGCGCAATGTAACGGCAAACAGTAAATCATTGTCATCGACGTTGCCGTCGCCGTTGCGATCAAAATCCGGAAAATCCTCGATCATTTCAATTCGTCCACTTTGGAATACACGCAGATCGAAATCAGCGTCAACGCGCTGTACTTCGCCACCGACACTCAAAGTGTGATTGCCCCGCACCATTGAGATCGTGTCCGTGAATTGCAGGCGACGTTGTTTGGTGCTCTGCGGCACACGAAACGAAGCGCCGTCCTGAATGCTCGGAAATGTGAGCTGAGGTCCTGGGGTGACGGGTTCAATGTTATTGAAGAAGGTGCTAAAGCCGATGTTCAAACTATTTACTGTGCGCGGGCTCAATACGCGTGTGTAGTTGGCAAGAAACGAGTGTGTGTTGTTTACGCTGGCCTGCCGCTGGGAAGCAGAACCAATGACTCGATCGAGAGTGCTCGGGGCCACGTCATTTTCGCGTTGCAGCGAATATCGAAAGAACAGGTGGTCCTGAGAACTGGGTTGCCAGTCTATTCGGTTCGTGCTTAACAGATCATTTAATGGCGCTTCCGCAAACGTTCGCTGGATTGTTCTGGTAGCCAGGTTCCGGGAACCTACCACTGTGGCGCCGTCCTGGTTGCGGTACTCAAGGGAGCCAAAGAACCAGGCGTGATTTTTACTGATTGGGCCACCGACGCTGAAAGCATACTGTTGCCGGTCAAAAGGGGGCGTTTGACCGCCCCGATCGAGAGTGGCCGGAAGACCCTGCAACGACTTGTGGCGAAAGTAAAACGAAGCTGAACCGTGGTAGTCGTTTGACCCTGACTTGGTCACGATATTGATTACCGACGATCCGGATCGGCCTAACTGGGCCGAAAAACGATTGGTGGCAATCTGAAATTCCTGCACCGCTTCCTGGGATATGTTCTGAACCTGACCGCCCACTACGTCGTCGTTATCGTCGGCGCCATCCACTGTTACATTGCCTCCTCGTCCGAGTTGGCCGGCGGAAGAAATCACGACGGTATTGGTCTTCGTGGGATCAAAATTGGGTGCCGGCGAGTTGCCCGGAATCAGTAATGCGAGTTCGAGAAAATTGCGCCCATTCAGCGGAAGGTTTTCGATCTCGAAGTCCTTGATGACACCCGACACCACTGAGCCCGTCTTATCGACTAGTTCGTAGTTGAATCTGTGGTCGAGTGTGACGGTTTCCTGGACCGTCACCGACATCGGCACGTCAACGCTGCTTGTTTGCCCGACTTGCAACCTGATACCGGGAACGGTCTGGTCAGCAAATCCCTGTGCTCGTACTTTCAATTCATATATCCCGGCGGCCAGATTGGTTACTACAAAGAATCCATCGTCGTTGGTGGTGGTATCTCTGCGCACTCCGGTGTCAATTTGCGTAACAGTCAGCTGGGCCCCGGTAACCCGCGCATCACTGGAGTCTTTGACAATTCCGCTCAGTGTTGCGGTTCCGCCCGTTTGGCCCGACGCGACAATGTCTAACGCACCGAATGTCAGTAAGCACAGGGAAAGCAGAAGAACTCTCTTGTGAATCACAGGTAGATCCTTTCCTGGTGGTTCGCGCAAAGACTGTAGATTGTGTGGGGAAGGCCAGACGAATATAGAAGGTTTGAGACGCGCATCTCAGTTATGGAAAATGGACCATCGCGGTCGGGTCTCAATAGTTCTCGTGTTCTTAAGGTGAGCCCAGTCCCGATTCAAATCCATAACTCACTGGTCCGTTAAGTGTGTGCAACAAGTAGGTAGGAATGCTGGACCCGTGAATCAAAGAACCAGGACTGGGAATCTGATGACGAACGCGGCGCAGAGTATCAGCGTCAATAAATTGTGTCATGCCCCTTCAGGTGGTAACGGGGATCAAACTTTAGTTGGAGAAGGAAAAACCGCATTTTCCATATATCATTTCAAATTTTTGATTTGTCATTGCCCGGCGGCGATCGTGTGGCATGAGGTCAGTACCCCCTGCGGTAGCGGGTGGGTTCTTAGCACCACCTCCAGAAAAGTGGGTGTTCAATAACAACGGCGATTATGAAATGAGCAATGACAAAACGTCTTGCGTCTCCCGATTATCAAATCAGCATGCAGGGAACCCACCCGCTACCGCAGGTGATACTGACCTCATGCCACACGATCGACGCGGGGCAATGACAAATGAAAAATTTGAAATGATATATGGAAAATGATCTGTTCCTAACGCAGGTGGACCAGCCCGCGTTGGAGGGCGGTGGTGGCTGCTTGAGTACGATCGGTTACGCCGAGCTTGCTGAGGATATTGTTGATGTGACTTTTGACTGTTGCTTCGCTGATGTTCAGGCTTCCACCGATTTCCTTATTGCTTTGTCCGGAAACGATCAGTTCGAGGACTTCCATCTCGCGAGCGGTCAGATCGGAGCCGCCCACCCTTTCCGCCAGGCGCTCGGCAATGGTCGGGGGAATATGTCGGGAGCCAGCGTGTACGGTCCTAATGGCAGCCTCGAGCTCTTCGAAGAACACGTCCTTTAATAAGTAGCCACGGGCTCCTGCTTGCAACGACCGGTAAATGTCTTCATCGCCATCGTAGGTGGTCAGTACAATTAAACGCGCGTCAGGGAATTCTCTCCGAATGGTGCTGATAGCTTCAACTCCACCGAGCACCGGCATACGTAGATCCATCAGCGTTACGTCCGGTTTATGCTGGCGATACAGTTCAATCGCCTGTTGTCCGTTAATCCCTTCCACAATTACTTCCATGTCTGACACGGTATTAATTAAGGCGACAAAACCCTGCCGGACCACCGCCTGGTCGTCAATAACCATGATGCTGATCTTTTGGCTGTTCATATTCCAAGCTTTTCCATGAGTCAGAACGAATCAACAGTCTTCGGAAAGGGAGTTTTTAACCCGCGAAGCGGGTGACAGCATAAAGCCTGGGG
>DATEPF010000141.1:0-8324 GCA_035273325.1 Pyrinomonadaceae bacterium
TGAAGCAGCAGTGCCGCAAAACATTTTCGAGGTGTCGATGGTCGGTGAGAAATCTTTCGACCAGAGATTTTTTCCAGTTGCGGTGTCCCAGGCGTTGAGCATGCCGGTGACGCCGAGGGTGAACAGACGGTTGCCGATAATGAGCGGGGTGGCGTTGGGGCCTTTCGCCATCTGCACCGCGTACTGGTTCTTCTTGAACGCTGCTTGATACTTCTGCTCCCAGATTACCTTGCCATCCGCGAGGTTCACCGCCGTCACTACTTCTTCCGGATCGCGCCGGCTGTGAATAAAGACTGTCTTGTCCGTCGCTACCGGTGACGAGTAGCCTTCGCCAACTTCGACGCGCCAAACGCGAGCGAAGGCGGTTGGCCAGGTGGACGGAACGTTGGCTGCACTAACTGATCCATCGCGCGATGGACCACGCCATTGGTTCCAGGTCTGGGCCGTTGCTGGTTGAATTATGATGAAGAGCAAAAATGCGGCGGCGAGAGGATACTTTTTCATGATGCTGATTTTATTGGCTTTGCCCCAAAAGTCGAATTCAACACGTTTCGTGTAATTCGTGTTATTCGTGGATTATTCGTGGATCCGTTTTTTAGGCTGCAAAAGTACGATCCACAAAATACACGAAACACGCGAAATAACACGAACAAAATGAACACCAAACTAGTTGGATCGACGACCGCGCTCTTCGGCACTCCATGAAGGCGCGGAGTGACACGAAATCCTCACAATAGACCCGCCGAGTACACGAGGCTCACACAGTTCTGTCATGACTCTGGTCTGAGCGGCCGACGTCGACGTGTAAATTCTCTATCTCATGTACCATGACCGGCGTTCCCGAGTGTCCCTGCCTGATTGTTCACACCTCCTATTGTCCCCATTTGATTTTTCATCGACGCGTGTTGCCGGTTTAGCAACCGCAATGAGGAGGAACCTGTGAATAAGAAGATTAATTTGTTGCCGGTATTTACTCTGGCGCTGGCTATTGGCGGTGTGTTGTTCTTCTCGCCGGCGACGGACGGACAGGAAAGCGCGAGAGGCGAATGCGAGCAGGCATGCAACGAAGCGTTCAAGGCGTGTAACGTACAGCCAGGCGCAAATCGTGCGGCGTGTTCAAGTGCTTACAAAGAGTGCCGCGACAAGTGCAAGGAGGTAGCGCCGCATCCGTCGCCGACACCGACAGAAAGTCCGACGGCAAGTCCGACACCTACGCCAGAGGCAACTCCGACTCCAACGCCTAGTCCAACGCCAACACCAAGTCCGACGCCAACGCCGAGTCCTGATCCACCGGCTGGCGCGCGTGGAGAATGTGAGCAGGCATGCAACGAAACGTTCAAGGCGTGTAACGTGGATCCAGGTGCAAATCGTGCGGCATGTTCAAGCGCGTACAAGGCTTGTCGCGATAACTGTAAAGAGGTAGCGCCGCATGCGTCGCCGTCGCCGACACCGGGCAGGTAATGGTGATGAATTATCGATAACCGGTTATTTCGTGTGTTTCGTGGATCGATCTTTACGTGAAAAACGATCCACGAATTACACGAAATAACACGAAGCGTCGTATTACTTGCGCATGCTTTTGTTCTCCTCCGCAGTTCGCCTCTACAATGCCTGCCATGAATACTCAATATCGCTTCCTGGCAACGTTGACCATAATTTCGCTGATGTTCGTGATCGGCGCGTGCCGCGCACAAAGCAACCAAAGCTCAACTCAAACGGCATCTCCAAGTCCGCAACCGAAAACAATCACTGCCGCCGACCTTACAAAATTGCGGTGGATCGAAGGCTCCTGGAAAGGTACTGGCGACATCGACAAACCTTTCTATGAACGTTACAAATTCGAAAATGAGACTACGCTACGGGTGGAGACTCTTGCCGACGAGAAGTTTGCCGAGGTTACAGACACCAGCCGGTTTGAATTAAAAGATGGCCACTTCGGAAGTTCGAGCGGGGAGTCCGGGTCGGTAGCGATCGCTTTCGACGACAACTCTATTACATTCGCGCCACTGGGGAAGGCCCGTAATTCTTTTCGTTTTCAACGCGAATCCGCAGACTCCTGGAAGGCTATCCTCAACTGGAAGGCAGCAGACGGCACGCCGAAGGAACGCGTTTATAAAATGGAAAGGATGCCGGGAAGTAACTGACTATGAAGAATGCAGAACCCCGACGCGTCGGGGTTGTGCAATCCGTGGATCGTTTTCTATCTGAGACAAAAGCGATCCACGAATTCCCCCGCCATGAGTTTTTCGCGCTCCGCGCTCAGTGCGGGCGGGACGCCCGCGGTCCCAGTAAACGCGATCCGCGATTTATATAAACCATTTAGCTGGGACACCAAGCGCGAACTGAGAAAAACCCACTCTCGAGTGCTACTTCCTGGTGACGCGCTTTGCTTTTGTTGGCGAACGTTTGCTCGTTTTCTTTTTGGTAGTTTTCCTTTTGGTAGTTCTCTTCTTCGAGGCTTTCACCTCGCCCAACAATTCGGAAAACTCAAAACCGAATAATTCTTTGATCTTCGCGTCGAGAGCGGGCAACACCAATCCCTGGCCCATCGTCGAAAGTTCTTCAACCATGCTATCGGCAAAGGCCATTACCGGAGTTTGCTTCCGGCCTTTGGAATTCTTATGAGCGTATCCAACCGTGTATCCCAGCGCGAAGCCTGCCGATAACGCGCCCAAACTCCACACCAACGGCTCCTTTTGAAACTCCTCGCGATAATCGAGCACGCCAGAAACACTCTTTTTTACCGCTTTCACCTCATGCTCGACTGTGTCCTTTATCTCAGCCACGGTCTCGGCGAGAGATTCACGCGTTCGCTCCATCTGAGCCTGAAGCTCTTTCTTAGTCGGTTCGGGTTCACTATCTTTCATGCGGTTGCTGTCGCTCGAATTCGCCATTGGTCTCCTCCTTGGTTCCCGTCTATTTCGTGTTGTTTCGTGGATCGTATTCTGTCTCTCCAAAAAATGCGATCCACGAACTACACGAAACAAACACGAACTAAAACGAAAGAGCGACGGCGAGCCTTCAATGACAAATGAAAAATCTGAAATGATATATGGTAAATGTTTTGGCCTTCAGCTTTCACGGACATGCGCTGCTAACGGTGTACTGTGCTGCATCTTCAACCGCAACTGGTCCATTTTGCGCTTGCGGCACGCGCACCTTCGCTATTGCCGTACTCACATTGCCGGCAATATCCGTCACCTTTAAGTGCACAGCGTAAACGCGACCGTTACCGCTTCCCTGCCGTTCAGCGCGCAGTTGTATTGACTTGCAGTCCGGTGCAATCACAATGTCGTTGCTTGTGTTTCCATCGCCGCCGCCGGGTGCGTCCTCGACTTCATCGCTCGTTGCTTGCGTGATCTTAACGTCTTTAATAGTTACCCTGCGACCACAATTGTCTGTGACGCTCCTGACCAGACCGGAAAGTGCGATCGTCTTGTAGTTATGGTTCGGCGGCCAAAGGACCGTGTTCCTGGTCGTGATAGTTGGTGGCTGCGAATCTTTGACAGTCACTTTGAAACTACAAGTTGGACCAATCGCGCTGTTGCAAGTAACCGTGGTTTCTCCCACCGGGAAGAACGCCCCCGAAGCAGGACTGCACGTCACGGCGCCGCAGCCGCTGCGCATAGGCTTCTTGTACAGGATCACTGCGCCACACTTACCTTTATCATTGGATACGTTGACGTCAGCCGGGCACGTCAAACTGCAAAGCGGCTGACGTTCAAACGCGCCGATATCGGTGGCGTCGCTGGTGGCCGCATTGGCCACGGCAGGATCGTTGAACGTGCGCGGGCGACCGCGCTGGTCGGAGACTGCAGCGCCTGCGACGCCCGCATCGATCGCCGCGCTGCCGGCGTTGAGCGCCATCGTCTGAGTTGGACCACCATTATCTGCAATCGCCGCCAGCATCGGGTTGGCGCCAGTCTTATCGCCTGGACCGCTAAAACCAACGGCCTCAGTTGCCACACCGATCAGGTTGTGCCCAATACTGCTAATCGTCCCATCAACATTTGGTCCAGGTGTCGGCGCACCCGACGCATCACCGAGACCATTCGCAGCGGTGTTACCGGCAATGATGGTGTTTTGCAAAGTGACGCTGGCTGGCCCAACTTTAATGCCGCCACCCGCACCCTCGGCGGCGGGTCTCGGCGGCTTATTGGCGCCGCCCTGGTTCACGCCGGTGTTACCGGCCTGCGCGTTGTTCAGACTGATCGTACCGTGTTTGATATCGACGGTGGCCGCGTTGTTGTTTGCAACTGCGCCCCCATGAGCGAGTCCACCGGCGCCATGCATCCCGCAGTTTAGTCCGCTATTTGTTTGCCCGCCGTCGCCGCCATGACCGCCGGCGGCAAAGTTGTTAGCAAACGTGGCCGTATTAATAAGGAGCGTTCCGCCGTCGGCGAAGATGGCTCCACCACGCGCGCCGCCTCCGTCACCGGCGTTATGGGCGCCGAAGCAGAACGTCCCGAACGCGTCGCCACCATTGCCGCCCGTAGCGCCAGCCAGATGGAAAGTGGAGTTGCTAACCTTAACGTTACCGAGCGTGTAGATAGCGCCGCCATCCGCGTTGCCACCGGGATTTGCGCCATTGCCGCCGGTGCCTGAGTTACCACCGGTAGCCACCGTGCTCTTGAAAGTTGTGTTATTGAAATTGGCCGCGCCGCCACCGATCCAGACCCCGCCACCCTGCGCGGTGCCACCAAAGCCGCCGTTGGTTTGTCCGTTCTGATCCTGGTTGCCGCCGTTGCCGCCGACTGCAGTACTGCGTTCGATTCGTGAGGCCTGTACTTCCAGGATGCCGCCTTCGAAATAGACCGAGCCACCCTTGGCCCAGCCAGCGTTGGCGTTGTTAAAGTTTCCGCCGTTACCGCCGGTCGCACTGTTACCTGTGAAAGTACTTTCGGTAATCGTTACGTTGCCGTTTGAAGTGAGACTGGCAAGACCACCGCCCTGTGCTTCGAGTGTGGTGTGTTCATTTACGATGCTGTCGCCCTTCCCTATCACCTGGCACGATTGAACAACGACATCTGTGAGAGTGAGTGTGCCACCATTGTTCAGTATGCCGCCGCCGGTGCGATTCGTGTTTTGAGCGGTCGGATTCGTGCTTGCGCCGCTATTGCCACCGTCCGCGGCCTTGCCGTTTCGAATGCTCAAGTCCTCGAGAACCAGTGTGACATTCTGTCCGGTGACGTGAAAGATGCGGTCACGCATGTTGCCACTATTCAATCCGGCAGCGTCGATCACGGATGCGTTTGGACCAGACGAGCCGCCACCTTTGACAGTGACGCTGTGAACCCCGGTTGTTACATCCAGGTCACCGGTGGCTGCCGCATTCTCCTGCGTCGCGTTCGCGAGTGTCAGGTTGTAAGTGGTCGCCGGTTGAAGATTGATGACGAAGGGATCCGCGCCGGGAGTGCTGTTGGCTTTGATGATGGCGCCCCGAAGGCTGCAATCGTTGGCGGCGACGGTGCACGCTGTGGCGGCAGCCGTGTCGTCAGTACGATCCACGTTTAGTGTTGTTACAAATGAAGCATTTGATGAGACGCTTTCGCTGTTTACGAGAGCAGTGGTCAATGCGGCCACGGTGAGTAGCAAGAGGGGGATTGTTCTTTTCATTGTTCGGCTCCAATGCCCTTCTAATACACTGAGAGTGTTAATGCAGCAAGGAAAAATGTTCGACATGCTTTAGCTTGTCGGGTTGGTGGCCACGCATTCAACATTGAGTCGCACGTTTTCGAATCTGACGACAAGCTAAAGCATGTCGGACACGCCGCTTTTGCTATTTGCTAATTGGTGCTTGCTATAATGTCGGCCTTCCGAATATGGCGGGGTAGCTCAGATGGTTAGAGCGTGGGATTCATAACCCCAAGGTCGGCGGTTCGATCCCGCCCCCCGCTACCATGACGTTCCTTCCCCCACAGCCTAAGAATAGGCTTGGCCATGAAAGTTGGACCACTAGTCTCCATCATTGTTGTTTGTTACAACCAGGCACGCTTTGTTCGCGAGTGTCTGGAGAGCGTTCGTCTTCAGACCTACGCGAACACTGAACTTATCGTAATCGACGACTGCTCAGGCGACGATTCGGCCGCCGTAATCGAAAGTTGGATTGCGGCGCTACCCGACAAGCCTACCTTCATTGTTCACGAACGAAACCAGGGCATCTGCAAAACATTCAACGAAGCACTATCAAACGCATCGGGCAAGTATGTGTCCATCATCGCTGCCGATGACGTTTATCTGCCCGACAAAACCGAGACGCAGGTAACCTTGTTTGAATCATTGCCAGAAAATGTGGGCGTGATTTACAGCGACGTGTGGCAAATGGATGCTTGCGGAAATCTGCTGAAGCAACACTTTATTGAATCGCAGCGCGACTTTGCTGTCATGCCGCAAGGCAATCTTTTTGACGCGCTGTTGCAGGGAAACTTTATTCCAGCAATGAGCACAATGGTGCGACGCGAATGTTACGCGCAAGTGGGCCGGTACGACGAACAACTCACTTACGAAGACTTTGATATGTGGTTACGTATTTCGCGGCACTACGAGTTCGTGTTTTCACCCGTCATATCCGCGAAATACCGAGTGCTGCCAACCTCTCTATCGCGCACCATTCATGCCGCAGGTCAGTGGCCGTTATTGAAGTCGGATTTTCGAATTTACGAAAACGCTATGACAGCAGGCCTAACCGGCGCTCAACGAACGTACGCGCGAAAACGTTTAGCAGGAATCGCCCGGCAGATGTGCGTTCGCGATTATCCGGGCCGTACACCTTATGTCGCACGACTGCTCCGTTACCAGTTCACACCGTTAACAATGATATTGCTGTTGTGCTCAATGGCGGGCGTACCTTATCGACGTTTGTCGAACCTTAAGAACTTCTACCGGTACGTCATTGATAAAAGCAGTCGAATGTTTTCGCATGGTTATCAGAATGAGATAAGAGAATGATGATGGCTTTCAACGGCATTAATATACTTGACTCATCACAGTGGTGATTTTTCTTTGGTCTCCATCAGCCCGGAGGGCTTTAAGAAAGTAGCCGGGGGTCGAAGCGAAGCGTAGCGTAGACCCCCGGAAGCGGCACACAAGAATCCGCACCCTGTCAGGGTGCCAGACGAATTCTGCGACCCCTTCAGGGTCGAGAAATATTGCCACTCGATCCGGGGGTCTGCGCTTCGCTTCGACCCCCGGCTACTTTCTTAAAGCCCTCCGGGCTGACAGAAGCAATACACCGTGATGAGTCAAGTATATTAATGACCTTTCCAATAGTTCCACTGATATCAGGCTGCGACGTCGCAGCCATTTTTTTTTTCGTGTATTTCGTGGATCGTGTTGAAGGACGCAAAAAACACCCACGAATCACACGAAGCACCGCTACGTTTTTGCGACAGGTGTGTCTTACGATGGATATGTGAAGGCTGAAGTCATCATCAACAGTGCATCGGGGACCACCACCCCGGAAGAACTGCTCCGCGATATTAAACAGATGTTTGCGGCGGAGGGCGTTGATGCCCAGATCCACCACGCCGGTTTGGGCGACGATATCAACCAATTGGCCCGGCGAGCTGCAAATACCGACGCCGAAATTATTGTTGCCGGCGGCGGTGATGGGACACTCAATTCCGTCGCGTCCGCGGCGCTGGCCAGCAACAAGATTCTCGGGGTCCTGCCGCTGGGCACGCTCAACCACTTCGCCAAGGACCTGCAAATTCCTCTCGACATCAAGGAAGCTGTCAAAACGATCGCGTACGGCAGGACCATCAGGGTAGACGTCGGCGAATTCAATGGGCGAATATTTCTGAACAACTCGAGTCTTGGTCTTTATCCAAGTATCGTTCGTGAACGTGAGAAGCAGCAGCGGCTCGGTTATCGCAAGTGGCCGGCATATGTTTGGGCAGCGCTGGCGGTGTTAATGCGTTATCCGTTTCTCGACCTTCGTCTTCAGGCAGAGGGAAAGGAGTTGGCCACTCGCACTCCTTTTCTTTTTGTCGGTAACAATCGCTATGAGATGGAAACACTAAACATCGGCGGCCGTAGCGCGCTCGATGCGGGTACTCTGAGTTTGTACCTTACGCATCGTACGGGCCGCCTCGGTTTGCTCCGCCTGGCATGGCGGGCATTGTTCGGTGGTTTGAATCAGGAAAAAGATTTCATGGCGTTATCTACTGAAGAATTGTCGATTGAAACCAGGAAGAAACGCGTGCGGGTGGCGATGGATGGGGAAGTTACTGTGGTCCAGCCGCCGCTCCGTTATCGCATTCGCAAGAAAGCTTTGGCAGTGCGAGTGCCACGAGGAACATGAGGTCAGTACCACCTGCGGTAGC
>DATEPF010000142.1:0-10950 GCA_035273325.1 Pyrinomonadaceae bacterium
TCTCAAGGAATTAAACGAGACATCGGTGTGGTTAAGAATAATTGATCGCAGCGGTTTACTGAGAAAAGAATTGATTGTCGAGATCGTCGGCGAGAACAGGGAACTCTGTCGCATCTTTTCCGCGTCTTTGAGAACCGCCACACTCGCCCTAAAATCAAGCCGCGTGCGCAGTAATGAAAAATGACAAATGTGAAATGACAAATGACCAATCTTCCCTCCAATTCGTCGTTCAATAGAATCTTACTCATCGTCCTGGATGGCGCCGGCATAGGCGCCATGCCCGACGCGCCGGAGTGGGGTGATGCGGGATCGGACACCTTTGGCAATATTCTGAAATCGCGCGCAGTTAAACTCCCAAACCTGCGACGCTACGGCTTAGGGAATATTCGCGCGCTGAACAACGTTCCGCCAATGGACCAACCCGAGGGTTCGTACGGCCAATGCGCTTTGCGTTCAAACGGCAAAGATACAACCACCGGTCACTGGGAAATGGCCGGCATCATTTTGGACCAGGCGTTTCCAACTTATCCGAACGGGTTCCCACAGTCGATATTGGATGAGTTTGTAAAAGAGACGGGCGTGCCCGGTATTCTCGGAAACGTTCCCGCGTCCGGTACGGAGATAATCAAGGAGCTCGGTGAAGCACACGTCACCACCGGCAAACCAATCGTCTACACTTCAGGCGATTCGGTGTTTCAGATAGCCGCCCACGAAGAAGTCATCAAGCTGGACCAGCTTTATGCGATCTGCGAAACGGCGCGCAAGATTCTCGACGGTCAACATCGCGTGGGGCGTGTGATCGCACGGCCCTTTCTCGGCCAACCAGGAAACTTCTATCGCACTGAAAATCGCCACGATTACGCCGTGCCGCCGCCGCGCGAAAACTTGTTGCCCGCTTTGAAGGACGCCGAGCTTGACGTCGTGTGCATCGGAAAGATTGCGTCCATTTACGATTCGATGGGCGTGACAGCGGATTTAAAGGCCAAGAACAACCAGCAGTCGATCGATCAGACGATTCATGCGTTGGAACAAGGAACGCGCGGACTAATCTTTTCGAATCTGGTCGACTTCGACATGCTGTACGGGCATCGTCGCGACACAGAAGGTTTCGCGCGCGCACTCGAACATTTTGATACCAGCCTGCCGCAAATCGAGGCTGCCATGAAAACCGATGACGTGATGATGATTACTGCTGACCACGGCAACGACCCGACTTTTCCCGGCAGCGATCACACGCGTGAGTACGCGCCATTACTGGTTTACGGCAAGAACGCGCGGCCAGGAGTGAATCTCGGCACCCGGAGTTCACTCGCGGATATCGGACAAACAATTGCTGAAAATTTTGGTTTGAAACTAACGGCTGGGAAGAGCTTTCTAAAAGAGATTGTCTTCTAGTGCAGCTTGCTGCAACCGGTGCGGAAAGGCTGTGCCTTTCCGTCAGACGTTTGTGCAACAGAAAAGCGGCGAGGCTCAGCCTCGCCGCTTTGTTTGTTAACCTTTCAACGGTAAGGCAGAGCCTTACCGCACCGGATGCGGCAGAGCCGCGTTACTTCCTCGACAGGCTGCGGTGGATGATCGCAATCCACGTATCCGTCTTAATAAACCCGGTGCCCCATGACTTCCATTCTTCTGGAAGACCTTCAGCTTTTATCTGCTCCAGAGTTTTTCCCGCACCCATTTTCTTTCGCACGATGTCGGTTGTTTCCAAAAGCATGCGATGAAAAAGCTTCAGATCGTCCGGCGTTGATAACGGTCCGTGACCCGGGATGATCTTCACGCCCGGCGGCAGTTTAGCAATTACGTCGCCCACGTTTTTGGTGAAGCCTTCAACGTTCCCGCCGCTATCAAGATCCACAAACGGAAACCTGCCGGTAAAGAAGTGGTCGCCCATGTGAATCACATTGGAGTTAGTAAAGTAAATAACGCTGTCGCCGTCCGTATGCCCTGACGGAAAATGAATGGCGCGAATTTCTTCACCGTTGAAGTGAATACTGACGGAATGTCCGAAGGTAATAACGGGTAAGGCTTCTTTGGGTGACGCCGGAGTTGTGGTTTTGAAGAATTCGTTCGTCTGGACAGTCGCGAGCCGCTTGCGCACATTATCGTGAGCAATCACCGGCGCTTCCGGGCTGAAAGCAGCGTTACTGCCGGTGTGATCACCGTGCCAGTGCGTATTAAGCACAAACTTCAGCTTGCCTTCGCCGAGCGTTTTCAGCGCGGCTTTAATCTTGTCCGCCAGCGGGGCGTACTGATCGTCCACGATCAGGATTCCGTCAGGTCCGACAGACACGCCGATGTTTCCGCCGGCGCCCTGCAGCATGTAAACGTTCCCCTCAACCTTCTGGACTTTGATTTCAATCTTCGACCAATCGGTTTGAGCGGGGACCGCCGTCACACAAGCCAGAAACACGAGGACCAAAAACCGTTTTCTCATAACCACTCCTCTTTCAAACATTAAAAACGATCCACGAATTAACACGAAATATTTCGGGTATTTCGTGGATTCTTTTTTCCTTATGCGTCGGGATCTTTCAACACGGCGATGAACGGAAGGTTGCGATAACGTTCTGCGTAATCGAGCCCGTAGCCGACTACGAAATGATCCGGAATCTGGAAACCCAAATAGTCGATCGGAACGTCCTTCTCCCGTCGATCGTGTTTGTCGAGGAGTGCTGCCAACTTAACACTTGCCGCTCCGCGTGCTTTCAAATTGTCGAGCAGGTACGTCAAAGTCAGTCCGGTGTCGACAATATCTTCCACTACCAGAATGTCGCGTCCCTCGATCGGCACATCGAGATCTTTCATGATGCGCACTTCGCCAGATGTCCGCGTCGATGACCCGTAACTTGAAATTGCCATGAACTCAATACTCAGACGAGTATCAATACTGCGAAGCAGATCGCTAAGGAAAAAACAGGCGCCTTTCAGGACACCAATCAATAAAGGATTGCGCCCGGCGTAATCGCGCGTTATCTCCGCCCCAAGTTCTTTAATGCGTTCCTGAATCTGTTCCTGGGAAAAGAGAACTTCGAGATTTGGATTTGAAAATTCGGATGACATGTGTGCGGAAGGTGTCGCCAAAGCTACGTCTCCTTGATTGTCCGATAAGCCTTAGCTTGTCGGCCGCTCGACAAATTAAAACTTTATCGAACAAATTTTTTCTATTGTTGCCTATGCGGGTCGTGCGACATACTATTGAAGCACTCCCTTGCAGGTCAATGCCGTCGAGAATATCCACCCTGTTATATTTCGAAAGGAAACAGGTTCAGGAGCAACAGTTGTGATCCCTCTAAGAACACTTTTGCTTTCCGCCATACTCGCTTTGACGGCGGCTGCATATAGCGCTCAGCCAGCTGCTGCCCAACAGCCGGCCGCAGCGCCAGCTCCCGTCGACGTCAATGCGCGTGCTACGCAAACACTGGTTGATTCCACGATTCCCGACGACCCCGCGGTCAATAAAATGCTCGAAGTCTACGCGCCAAAAGTGCGCGGACTTAGCCTGGTCATCGGAAAACTCAAAGGCGATCTGCGGAAGGGTGGAGTAGGGGCAGGATCACTCGGAAATTTTGTTACTAGCGGACTGAAGGCTGAAGCTGAACGCAAACTGGGCAAACCCGTTGCCGTGGCACTCACCAACAGTGGAGGTCTGCGCAAGAACGTAATCACGGAAGGTGATCTGCGCCTCCAGGACATGTTTGAATTGCTTCCTTTCGAGAACGCATTGGTTGCGTTTGATCTAACCGGCGCGCAGGTAATCGAACTCTTGCGCGGTGTAACCGGCCGGCGTGACGCGCAGGCAGGCGCCAGGATCCAATACAAACTGAACGAACAAAAGCGCCCGCAGCTGGAAACCGTGCGACTGCTGGTCGACGGAACGGAAAGCGAGATCGATCCGGCAGCGGTCTATACAGTGATCAGTACTGATTACCTTTTGCGTGTGACTGGCGGAGACTACGCCGTGGTATTGGGCAAGGCACAAAATATTCGGCCGGTCGGACTGACGATGCGCGATGCGCTAACGGAGTATGTGAAAGCGGAGACGGCTGCGGGTCGTCCGATCAAATCCACGCTCGACGGCCGATTTGTTTTCAACGGCCCGGAAGGCACAGCTCCTGAGGAACCACAGCAATGATCAACCGCCGCAATTTTTTGAAAGGCTCGATTGCCGGCGGCGCCGCCTTAACGCTACCAGCATCCGTGCTGGAGCTGCTTTCGGCCCCGGCCTGGTCCGCGTTTAGTCAGCCACTCCTGGAAGTGAAATCAGGCGAAACCCTGATTACGGTCCTGCACACTAACGACACGCATTCACAGATCGATCCCCTCCCGGATAACGACCGGCAAAATCCAAACAAGGGCGGGGTCGCTCGTCGCGCGACGCTGGTGAAGCGGATACGTAAGGAGAACCCGAATACCCTGCTGATCGACGCCGGAGATCAGTTTCAGGGAACGCCCTACTTCAATTTCTTTCGCGGAGAAGTTGAATACAAAGCCATGTCTATGATTGGCTACGACGCGGCCACACTCGGCAATCATGAATTTGACAACGGCGTAGACGCATTGGCGGCGGCTATGAAGTTTGCCAACTTTGATTTTGTTTCCGCGAATTACGACGTAAGGGGAACGCCGCTGGAGTCGCGGGTAAAGCCTTACATCACGCGTGTTCTGGGCGGCGTGCGCATCGGCCTGTTCGGTCTCGGCGTCAGCCCGCAAAATTTGATTACACCGGAAAATTTTAAAGGCGTGACGTTTATCGATCCCATCAAAGCAGCAGAGAAGACGGTGCGCACACTTCGACAGAAAGAACGTTGTACAGTCGTGATTGCCATGAACCATCTCGGATATTTCGCGAATCCACGAGAAGGTGAAGTTGGCGACTCGCAGGTAGCTGCGAAAGTGGATGGCATTGACTTCATTGCCAGCGGACACACGCACACGTTCATGAAGAGTCCGGTGGTGGCGAAGACGCCGCGTGGGAAAAGCACGATTATTTTTCAGGTGGGGAAGAGCGGCATCTACGTCGGCCGTGTGGATCTAAAACTGCGGAACGGCAAGGTAACGGCGTTTGCAGGTCGCTTACTGGATCTACGAGATCCGTCGCTCAGTGAAGCGTAACTTCTAATTCCCCTCCTCTGGGAGGGGTTAGGGGAGGGTTTGACGTAATTAGATTTTTTGTTTCTGGGGGAGAGGGCCAACTTTGGTTGAACCAGAAATCTTGAGATCGTCCGTGTCGGAAAATGATTGACTGGACGTTGATGCCACCTCCGAAAACAAAAAGCTAGATGCGCGTCGCAAGCCCTCCCCTAACCCCTCCCAAAGTGAGGGGAATATCGGAGTAATGCAAAAAAGGACAGACAGGAATGTCTGTCCCACTACTATGGCTGAAGACAACACCACCCGCGATCGCATCAGAGCGCTGGTCCGCGACGTTCTTGATAAAGCGCTGCCTGACGCCGGCCCATCCGGTACAGGCAGCTCAACCTCAAGCCGCTTCATCGATGTCACACCGGCAAACCCGATAAACACTAGTACCGATGCGACCAGCATCCGCGACGAGTCGTCAAAGACCGTCATCACCGAGGACGACGTGCGCGGTCTGGAAAATGGCGCGGTTTTGCGCATCGCGGAGTCAGCGCGCTTAACACCACTGGCGGCCGACCTGGTTAAAGAGAAGGGAATTGAACTGGTACGGCGGGTCCCTCGTCGCGGATCTCAAGCGACCCGTTTGGTGGCGGTGGGCGCCGATCATGGTGGCTTCAAGATGAAAGAAGAGTTGAAGTCGTTTCTTACTGACCTGGGCCATCAGGTGCACGACTTCGGAACTATGTCGGAAGATGCCGTCGATTATCCAGACTTCGCTTACGCGGTTGCGAAGAGTGTTGCCGATGGAACAGCTGATGTCGGTATCGTCATCGACGGCGCCGGTGTAGGGAGTGCCATGACGGCTAACAAAGTTCCGGGCGTGCGCGCGGCGGCGGCGTATTCTGTTGAAGTTGCGCGCAACTCGCGCGAACACAATGGCGCGAACGTGCTGACGTTGGGAAGCAAAACAATTTCCAGCAAGGAGATGCGCGACATCGTCAGCGCCTGGCTGGGGAGCGATTTAATCGAAGAACGTCACCGCAAACGCGTCGCCAAGATTGACGCCATCGAACGCCAGTATCTCCGCTGATTTTCGTGTAGTTCGTGGATCGCTTTTTACCTACTTCAAAAAGCGATCCACGAATTACACGAATCACACGAACAGAATGCGCCGACTTTGCTTCAGTGTGTTGCGTGTTAGAATGTGGTAACAACGGCCTTTAAGGCAGACCACCAAACATGCCCAACACGCGAAACGGCGATCTCGACCTGCTAATTGAGCAGATAACCGACGCGATTGTCGCCCGTCTCAATGGTGACGGACACGATCAAGCGGCGATGTGTGGCTGTACTTCGGAGTGCTTCAACCGCTGCCCCGAACGCATGCACCGCATTATCGACGCCGGAGCTGCGCGCATCGGTCTGGTACTGGGCGAGACTGCATCGGCGCGCGATTGGGCCAGCCTGATAGACCACACCCTTCTCAAACCAGAAGCTACGGACGAAGACATTAAAAAGTTATGTGAAGAAGCCGCGCGGTTTCGGTTTGCGTCTGTGTGCGTCAACCCAACTTGGGTGCGTGCTGCCGCGTGCAACCTGCAGGGGACCGGGGTCCCGGTGTGTACCGTGATTGGATTCCCACTCGGCGCGACGGTCTCAGATGTAAAAGCTTATGAAGCACGACGCGCAATCTTCGACGGCGCGCGAGAAGTGGACATGGTGATTAATGTAGGCGCCCTCCGAAGCGGTGACGATTGCCTGGTTGAACACGACATCCGTCTGGTAGCGGAAGCGGCCCATGAATACAACGCGATTTGTAAAGTCATAATCGAAACCGCGCTCTTGAACGACGATGAGAAAGTGCGTGCGTGCCGCGCGGCAAAACAGGCCGGCGCAGATTTTGTAAAGACGTCAACCGGATTCTCAAAAGGCGGCGCCACAGTTGCTGACATTGCGCTAATGCGCAGAACGGTAGGCGCTGATCTTGGTGTGAAAGCTTCGGGTGGCGTAAAAGGTTTGGACGACGCACGCAAACTTGTCGAAGCGGGCGCCACCCGCATCGGCGCAAGTGTGGGTGTCAAAATCGCGCAGGAAGCCGCCGGTAATCGCAGTGCTGTTTCTTCTTCCTCGGCCTACTAATCCGCAGATTACACAGATTACGCAGATTTTGAATAAAAGTTAGTGCTTCCTGTAGTTCGTGGTGGTTGAAAAGCGATCCACGAAATACATTAACTCTCATTCAAAATCTGCGTAATCTGTGTAATCTGCGGATGCTCCTTGAAAGTGCCCTTAGTTTACGTCTATCCTCAAGCCGTTCTTCAATTCCACAATTCGGCGTGATTGATGCCCGAAAAACATAATCTCCTGGCGGTGATTTTGGGCGGCGGTGCCGGTAGCCGTCTGTTTCCGTTAACCCAACAACGATCTAAACCGGCCGTGCCGCTGGGCGGAAAATACCGCCTGGTCGACGTTCCCATCTCCAACTGCATCAACTCAAACGTCATCCGCATTTTTGTTTTGACTCAGTTCAATTCGGCCTCTCTAAATCGTCACATAGCGCAGACATATCGTTTCTCGCCGTTTGCCGATGCCTTCGTTGAAATTTTGGCGGCCGAACAAACACCGGAGAGCGGCCAGTGGTTTCAGGGAACAGCAGACGCTGTCCGGCAAGTGCTGCCGCACATTCAAGACTGGCGCATAGACACCTTGTTAATTCTCTCCGGCGACCATTTGTATCGCATGGACTACAGCGAATTCCTGGCGCGGCATTATGAAACTGACGCCGACATTACGATCTCGGTAATTCCGATCCCACCGGATTCAGCCAGTGAATATGGTTTATTGAAAACCGATCCGAGTGGAAAGATTGTTGAGTTCAAGGAAAAGCCGCAGGGTCCTGACTTGCAGTCGATGCGCGTCGACACAACGACGATGGGTTTAAGTGAAGTTGAAGCAGTTTCGCGACCGTATCTTGCTTCGATGGGTATTTATGTTTTCAAGTACGACCGGCTGGTCCAGTTACTGCAGGAAGACACGACGCACATGGATTTCGGGAAGCAGGTCATTCCCGGCGCCATCGGCAGATATAACGTTCAGGGTTTTCTGTTCAACAGCTACTGGGAAGACATCGGAACGATCGCCGCGTTTTACAAAGCCAACCTCGATATGACGGCCGCCATTCCCCCGTTCAATTTATTTGATGCAGAGGCGCCATTGCTTTCGCGCGCGCGCTACTTGCCGCCCTCCAAGATCGACAACTGTGCGATTCGCGATTCAATCGTGAGCGACGGCTGTATTGTGAACGGCGCAACCATCAGCGGATCCGTCATCGGGTTGCGCAGCCGTATTGGAGTGGGAAGTCAGATCGAAACGTCCTACATCATGGGCGCTGACTATTATCAAACGTGGGAAGACATGTTAGCGGACCGGGAAGCAAACAAGCCGCGACTCGGAATAGGGGAGGGAAGCATCATTCGCCGGGCGATCATCGACAAGAATGCTCGCATTGGGAATAACGTGCGACTGGTGAATGATGCGGGTCTGATGACGGCCGACGGCGCCAACGGTGCTTACTTCATTCGTGACGGCATCATCATCGTTCCGAAGAACGCCATCGTTGCGGATGGGACAGTTGTGTAGGACAGACATTCCTGTCTGTCCGGCTTCGCGAGATTAAAGTTACGGGACAGGCAAGAATGCCTGTCCTACCAGTATGGCGATTGGTTGGGGCAAATCCTTTGAAGAGCAGGTTGAAGAGGCGAATCAACGCGCCTCCGAACGTCGTGCACCTAAAGTGCCACTTGAAGCTCGGGTGCGAGAGCAACGTCTCAAATCACTTGAAGTGTCGCGGTCGCGGATTGAAGGCCAGTTAAATAAGGCAGTTCATCCGGCTCACAGGGAAACCCTGATGAAAGCGCTGCAAGCGCTTTCGCAAGAGATAGAAGAGCTTTTGTAAGTGTCGAAGCAAGGGGATTTGTCATTGGTCATTTCACATTTGTCATTTGCTGTCAGTACCACCTGCGGTAGCGGGTGGGTCTGTAGGTCACTGGTCTCGCGTTGGACCCACCCGCTACCGCAGGTCGGTACTGACCTTACAACGAAAAGTCGACCCGCCTCGTCTAAGGTAAAGCTTTAACCACGCATGCCTGCAAAGATTCCGACACGCGATTACCATCCCGCTCGAGTGGAACGAACGGCCAGCAGCAAACGCCCGAAGAAGAAAGCTTCGACGAGCCGACTGGTATTGCCAAAAGACAAAACCGGGCTCGATCTCGAGGTGGACGGCCGCATTGTTAGGCTCACGAATCTCGGCAAGATGTTTTGGCCGGAACTGGGAATTACAAAAAGACACCTGCTTCAATACTACGCTGACGTATCACCTTATCTATTGCCTCATGTTCAGGACAGGGCAATGGTGATGAAGCGTTACCCGAACGGAGCGGCGGGCGAATTCTTCTTCATGAAGCGGGCGCCCTCGCCGCGCCCGGATTGGATCGAGCTCTGCCACATAGAACATTCTTCCGGTAACGTAATTAACTTTCCGATGATCCAGGACCTGGCAGCGCTGATGTGGGTGATTAACCTCGGCTGCATAGATCTAAACCAATGGTACGCGCGCTGCGATGACGTTGATCGGCCAGACTACCTGCACTTCGATCTCGATCCTGTGCCGGGCGCGACGTTTAAGAAAGTCATCGAGACGGCGCTATTACTGAAGGAAGCACTCGACGCGCTGAAGATGCCGAGCTATGCGAAAACCACGGGCTCAAAGGGGATTCACATTTACGTTCCCATTCAACGTGGGCCGACGCAGAAACAGGTCTGGACTTTTGCAAAAGAGTTGTCGCATGCAATCGCGGCGCAGGCCCCGAAACTGGTTACCGCTATTTATGTAGTTTCGAAACGGCCCAGGGGAAGGGTACTCGTTGACTACAACCAGAACGCGTGGGGACGCACACTCGCTTCCATTTATTCGATTCGGCCCAGGCCCGAGGCGACGGTTTCAACGCCGGTGACGTGGGCCGAGTTGGAGCGCGGTGTGAAGATTGAAGACTTCAACATTAAGAATGTGCCTGCGCGACTGAAGAAAGTTGGCGATCTCTGGCAGCCGTTGCTGGATAAGAAGGGCCGATTCAAGCTTGAGGCGTTTCTTTAAGGCACTAATCATGGTTCCGTTTGTTTCGTGTAATTCGTGGATCGTCTTAACCCGGAAAAAGCGGTCCACGAAATACACGAAACAGGTTGACCGCTCTCAAGTAATGCTTTACAGGTCGGCGAGCAGACACTTCAGAAATAGCGTTAACGTATCGAGCACGAAGCGGGGTAGCTGTTGGAACAAGGATTAACAATTTGGACCGTCGGGCATTCGACACGCTCAATCGAAGAGTTCACCCAAATCCTCATCAGTCATCAAATCAAAGCCCTTGTCGACGTAAGAACGTTTCCTGGTTCACGCCGCTACCCGCACTTCAACAAAGCGGAGCTCGCAAGCTCGCTGGAGGAGGCCGGCATTCAGTATGTGCATCAACCGAAGCTTGGCGGCCGCCGCAAGACGGTTCCTGATTCGAAAAACACTGCGTGGAATAATGCGAGTTTCCGAGGATATGCAGATCACATGGAGACTGCTGAGTTTCAGCAGGGAATTGAAGAACTACTTGAACTGGCGCGACAGCAACCAACTGCAGTTATGTGTGCTGAAGCCGTCTGGTGGCGATGCCATCGAAGTTTGATCTCAGATTTCTTGAAGTCCGAAGGCGTGAAGGTTGTGCACATTCTGACCGAGAAGAAAACTGAAGAGCACCCCTACACTCCAGTCGCGCGAATTGTTGATGGCAGATTGTCGTATGAGGGCTTACTGGGAGGTTGAGACTC
>DATEPF010000143.1:0-12113 GCA_035273325.1 Pyrinomonadaceae bacterium
TCCGAGATGGGTGACAAAAACGACACGAGATGGGGATCGGTTTTCAGGCTATCCTCATCACTCGATTAAATTCAGGGCGTTCCTGCCAACCCTTTGTTCGCTATTCCCTTGTTTTGCAAAATCCGGATCTCTACTCGCCGGTTCTTTGCGCGTCCCGCGGCCGTTCTGTTATCCGCTACGGGCCGGGACTCGCCAAATCCGAAAGGTTGGACCAGGCGTCGCAGATCCAGGCCATGAACCCCAACCAGGTATTGGATGACGCTCTTCGAGCGTCGCTCGCTTAACGACCGGTTCCTGGCGGTGTTGCCAGACGTATCGGCGAAGCCCACAACTTCAACTAACCACCCGTTGGCGTTTCCCTTGGCCTTTTCGGCCTTCCCCCAGGCTGCCGCATCATCTAACAGCTGCCTCGCAGCGGGGTCGATCCTGCTGCTGTTTACTTTGAAGAGGACTGGGATCACACGAATCGTGTCGTAATCATCGAGTCCGTTGATTCGGTTGTTCGCGAGCGCGGCATCCTTAAAAGCCTGATCAGCTGTTCTTTGGGCGGCTTCGGCTTTCTCTCTCGCGTCAGTGGCGAGCGCTGTATTCTCCGCAATTTGGCCGGCCATAATGCGCGCGTGTTGCTCGGCTTTCCGCGCAGCCTCTTCCGCTGCCGCGATTCGGGCCTCGTTGTCAACCGCCAGTTCAGCGGTCTGCTCGAGGGCCTGAGCGGAGCGCAAGTCCTGTTCATCAAACCTGACCCATTCCGCCACCAGATTGCCGTCGGCATCTCCCCGTCCCTGAGCCTGCACGCGCAACCCTCGCATAATGTAAGTTACCGGATAGTCCTTCTTGCCCCTGAGTCCCCTGCTGTGTGAAGTCACATCTGTGTCGCTCGCCAGGAGCACCGTAGTCTCGGCGCCGCCAGGGTCGCGTACTTTGAATGAATCGCCGCTACGGATACTGACCACGCCTTGAAGTTTTACCTTCTCACCCTGGGCGACCCGTACGGGAGTGACACTGCCGGCGTTTTGCGCTGAGACGGTAACCCCGGTTGTCAGGGCTACTGCAAACGCCAGGGCCAGCACGGCAATTGATGTTCTGTTTCTCATGTCTCTTTCTCGCCTCCTCAAATAAGCAGTTATGGTCCAACAACCGGTTGAGTTCTGGTTTGTCAGACTCGTTGTCCTTGTGAACACGAGACGACTTACCATCGGCTCGCGTAATGAAGCTTGCTAGATCGAGCTGATGGTAGCGGCGTCAGCAACCGCTTAGTACTGTCAAATCTGACAGTATTGTCGATAGTTCTGCGCCGAATATGATCGCGATTCTTGAGCGTGCAGCGGCGGAGGACAGGGTGACTAACCTGTCAATACTGACAGTTATCCGCGCCTCTCGGCGTCCTTAAACTACGCAACAACAGTTGTTTTTAGTTTGATACCGGTGGGAGTAACCATGGAACGTTGGTTGGGTTTAATTCTGCTTTTCTTTGTCTTCCTAGCAGTAGTAACGACTGGTTCTGCCCAGGACCAGAGCGACGCGGCCGCAAACGTCAACAATTTAAACGCACAGTTAATGGAGCTTCAGCACCGAGAGGCTGAACTGAAAATTCAACTGGAGCAGCTGAAATTTGATTTGAAGCCAGAGAACATCGAACGCTATTTCAGTGGTTATGGATCTACCCGTCCCGAAGAGCTGCGTGAAATGCGCCGGCGGCAACTCGGAACCAGCAGGGACCTGGTAACCAACGAACTGGAACAACTCGCATCAAGCCGCTCCAATCTGGAAGCTGCAATCAGCAACGCTGAGATTCATCGACAAAGCTCAATGATCACTTCGGCACTTCAACGTGATCGGACGTCTCGATTGCTGACATTTCCTCGGGTTCTGGCCCTCGGCGCTTTGTTGACCGTCGCTCTGGGAAGTGTGGTGTTGCGTCAGTTAATCATCGATCGGACCCGATAAGGGCGCCGTGGCCTGCGAACCAGTTTCTAAAATAATGACAGGCATTTGATGAGGGAAGGTTACGAAGATGAGATCCAACAACAGCTTTTTGATGGTCTTAGCCACAGCCGCGCTTCTGTTATGGTGTGGCCTCGCACGCGCACAAGAGATTAAGTACAACTTTGTACCCGGTACCGATTTTGCGAAATATCGGACTTACAAGTGGGTCCGTGTACCCAAAGCCCAATACCCAAATCAGATTCTGGATGGGCAAATCATGCAGGCGATTGATGCGCAACTGCGAAGCAAAGGTTTAACCAGCACCGAGGGTGAAGAAGCGGATCTTTATGTGATGTACCAGGTAGCAGTCAATCAGGAAACACGATGGAACTCATATAGCAGTGATATGGGTGGAGGATGGGGTTACGGTCGCTGGGGTGGCTGGGGCGGTTATGGTGGCGGAATGTCCACCACCACCACTCAGACCATAAACATCGGCACTGTGAATATTGACATTTACGACGTGTCGGCAAAGAACCAGATTTGGCGCGGTGCCGCTACCAAGACATTAGGTTCAGGGAAGGACCCGGCGAAGGTTCAAAAGAACCTACATAAGGCCATGGCCAAACTCTTCAAGAAGTATCCGCCCCCGAGGAAGAGTTAACTGTAGCCGGAGAAATTCTTGCATGCGGGATTCAACTTAGCCGTGGAGTAAGAGGGTGCGCACAGGAACAAAAAAACGGTGGGACACTGAAAGGATCAGTTTCGCATCGGCTGACCCGGTCCACATCGTTGGACTACCCATGCGTGCTGATTCCTTACCCACGGCTATTGAATTTCATCCTCTAAGGTGAGCACAAAATCAGTTGATTAGAAGCACCTACTGGGGCCTTCAACTGACGACGACTGCAGAATCCCGAGAGTCGGGATAGCGACCGGATAATAGATCTCAGGCTGTGGGGCGACTTTCCTGGCAATCGGAAAGTTGAGTCGAGGATCCGATCGCTATTCCGACTGTCGGGATTGTAATTCAAGACGTTTGGTGTAATTCGTGGATGCGTTTTTTAGCTGCAAAAGTACGATACACGAAATACACGAAACACACCGTTGCCATTCAAACTTTCTCCGTACGCAGTAACCGCCGAAGCTTCTTCCGGGCCTTATGCAGTTGGGCTTTGGAGTTGCCGACTGAGCAGCCGAGTTGCCGAGCGATCTCGTCATGGGCACGGCCTTCTACATCGTAAAGAAGAAACACAGACTTGCAGCCGGGAGGCAATTGTCGCACGGCCGAATCCAATGCGATCCGGTCTACTACATGGGCGGGCTCTGTCTGTCGATGATTAAAGAAGTATGAGACTTTCTCGTAATTCTCAGTCGCACAATATTCCCTGCGTCGCGACATGCGTCGAAAGTGCATCAGCACCAGGTTTACTGTGAGGCGGTGCAACCAGGTTGTAAATTGACTCTCGCCTCGAAACAAACCGATCTTGCGAACCAGGTGAATAAACACTTCCTGCGTCAGATCCTCGGCTTGTTCCGTATTGTGCGTCATACCTCGACAAACCGTGTAAACAAACTTACGGTGCCGTTCATATAGATAACCGATCGCGGGCATCGCGCCACACGCTGCCGATTGGGCCAGCATGTGATCCGAGGCCTCCCGCGAAGCGATCAACCCCGGTTGGTAGGCATCACGAGCCGGCTGTACGCCACTGATGATCTGATTCATCCTTTTATCGCTCGCCTTCCGGCTTCACGCCACAGGATTCTCACCCGAAATATGGACCAATCGCAGCAAGGATAGCGGTGACGCTGTTGATCACTAACTGTCAGAACTGACAGGCGAACCCGCCACGGTTCCGTGTCGCGCGTCGCCGGTTTTTCCGATGAAGATCGTATCGACTAGTGATCTTGTTCCGACCTGTAATTTTTGACAGTTACTGCTTACCGGGCCCTTGCTTAGGATTCCCACGCTGACCAGGGTCTCGTCCATGGCCACCGATTAACCGTCGAGGAGCAACATATGAAAACCAAGCATCAACTACCGCTCGCGAGAATCGCGGGCGTCATGGTCACTGCCGTAACGCTGATGTTTGGATCAGCATTGGCCCAGACCTCCAATTCGGTCGAGCCGCAGAAACCTGCCTCTCCCAATACCGAGTCGCAACAACTCAAGGAGCGATTACTGCTGCTCGAGGAAACGGTCAAGCAACTAAAGGCACAGATTGATGTGATTGAGGAGAGCAAAAGGACTGACGCCGCAACCGGTGAACAGATTTCAACTTCGGCAAGCGCGCCGCCACCTGCGCCGTCCACTGCAGCGAAACCCCAGAACGGCCCAGGTGAGAGTACGTTTACGATTTATGGATTTGCGATGCTTGATTTTGGTTACCAATTCAAGCAAGCCGATCCTGACTGGTTCGACACCGTTCGCCCTGTGAAGTTGCCGGCCTTCAGGGATCAATTCGCGCCTGACGGTAATTTTTATTCCAGCGTCCGGCAAACTCGCTTCGGTGCTAAGTCTTCCACCCCAACCAAATATGGTGAGCTTAAAACAATATTTGAATTTGAACTTTTCGGGACCGGCGTTGACGCCGGCCAAACCACCTTTCGCCTGAGACATGCTTACGGTGAGATGGGCCAATTCGGTGCCGGTCAATACTGGAGTGTGTTTGTGGACCCCGACATTTTTCCGAACACAAACGAATACTGGGGACCGAACGGCATCGCGTGGTATCGCAACGTGCAGTTTCGTTGGATGCCGATCAAAGGAAGAAACTCACTGACGATTGGCCTTGAACGTCCAGGGGCGAGCGCAGATATCGGACGAGCTGCCGATCGCATCGAGTTGCAAGGTGTCAGACCGAGGTTCCCGCTGCCCGACCTCACTGCCAACGTAAGGTTCGACCGGGACTGGGGCCACTTCCAGGCAGCCGGCGTGCTGCGAGAAATCAAATGGGTGGACACTGTCGATGATGCCTTCGACTTAGGTGGCCGCGCGACCGGGGCCGGCATCAGTCTTACCTCTGGACTCAATTTTGGGGAAAAAGACAAAGGCAAGTTTTCGTTTGTGTATGGCCACGGTATCCAGAATTACATGAATGACGCACCCGTTGACGTGGGAATCGCCTTGACTCGTACCGGCGATCCGCGACGGCCCATCACCGGCGAGGCATTACCGATGTACGCGGTAATGGCCTATCTGGACCACGTTTGGAACAAACGATTCACGAGCTCGATCGGCTACTCGATGCTAAATATCTCGAACTCCGATGGACAGACGCCGGACGCATTCCGTCGTGGGCATTACGGTTCGGCAAATCTTCTTTTCCTGCCGGTCAGTAGCGTGATGGTCGGCACCGAAGTCATCTGGGGCCGGCGCGAGAACTTTCTTGATGGGTTCAGCTCGGAAGACGTGCATGTCCAATTTTCGTTCAAGTACAACTTCTTGAAAGAGCTTAAGTTTTGACACGGACTCTGCGGGTTCGATCTGAGTTGCTCAGGATCAAATGCAGCCGGAGAAAACATCATGCTGACTAAGAAACGACCAACCAAATTTTTGATTGCGATGGTTCTGACGATGTTGGCGGTAATACCGCCGATCTCGACAATGGGCCAGAAAGCTAGTCCGGTCGCACCCAACCGCGCCCACGTTGAGGCTGTAATTAAGGAGGCTTACGAAAAATTCCGCAGCGATACGAGTGGCAAAAATGCGGACTACATCCCCTTCCTGGCCCAGGTGGATCCGAAGATGTTTGGTATCGCCGTGGTCAGCACGGACAACCACGTTTTCTTTGTGGGCGAGACCAAATATTCCTTCTCGATCCAATCGATTTCCAAAGTCTATACGCTGGCGCTGGCGATGGAAGAACTGGGCGCCAGCCGCGTTTTTGATCGTGTCGGTAGTGAACCAACGGGCCGGGCCTTCAACTCTGTGCCGGCCGTGGTGGACATGCAAACGCACACCGGTAATCCCCTGGTTAACGCCGGCGCCATCGCCACCACCAGTTTAATCTCGGGCAGAGACGCTAACGAAAAGTGGAACAAGATCCTCAACTTCTACAGTCGCGCGGCCGGCGAAAAACTGACGTTGATCGACGAAGTCTATCAATCGGAAGCGGCGACAAACGCGGGCAACAAAGCGCTCTCCATGCTACTCGCTAAATACGAACGCATTTACGCTGACCCGTTCGAGTCTGTCGACATTTACACGAAGCAATGCTCGGTTGGCGTAAACGTTATTCAGCTCGCACGCATGGGTGCCACCCTCGCAAACAACGGTAAGAATCCAGTGACGGGTGAACAGATAATCAAATCGGTCCACGTTCCATACATTCTTTCAACTATGACTATGGCTGGCTTATACGACGGCTCCGGCGGATGGGCCTGGAAGGTCGGTCTGCCGGCAAAAAGCGGCGTGGGCGGAGGCATAGTTGCGATCGTGCCCGGCAAAGGCGCCATCGCCGTCTTTTCACCACGGCTCGACGAAGCCGGCAACAGCGTCAAGGCACAAAGGGTGATCGAGTATGTCGCTGACAAGCTCGACTACAACTTGTTCTCACCCCGTTCGGTGGGATTGAAAGGCGAATAAGAGGAAGGACACCGGGTGAGCATAAATGACCCTAACTCTTTCTCGTCATATTTCGGTACCGCGGCCCGGCAGATTATCCCTGCGTGCCGCGGTACTGATTGTTGGTTCTCTGGTTGCTGCCGCTGTTTGTAATGCACAGCATCCAACCGAGAAGACGCCGGCCTCGAATCCTGCAACAAATGAAAACCCGCTCACGAATAGCGAACGCGCGGAACTCTTAAAGTTAATCCGCAGTCTTGAGGAGCGCATCGAAAAATTAGAGGCAACGCCTTCTGGTTCTTCACCAGTATCCTCGGAAGAACCTTCGTCGATGGTTACGGCTACAAGGGCAAGCGCTGATGCTGGTAACGAAGCGCACGCGTCCTCATCCGTTCCCGACCCCGCAACAAAACCTCAGGACTCTGACGACGATAAATTCGACGGCCGTTATACGCCAAACCTTGGATACAGAATCGCGAACACCGAATGGGGTGACCTAAACCTCAGCATCTACACATACGTTCGCTACCTGAACCAACTCGGGCTCAGGGAAGATTACGTGGACGCGTTCGGTAATACGAAAAGCGTTAAGAATCGGCAGGACCTCCAGCTTCTAAAACTTCAAATTAAGTTCCTTGGTTGGATCCTCAATCCTAAACTGCGCTACTTCCTCTATGCCTGGACCTCGAATGCTAACCAGGGCCAGGGAGCTCAGGTAGTCCTTGCCGGAAACCTCCAATACACCTTCAACAAGTACTTCACTCTAGGTGGCGGGGTCAGATCACTTCCAGGCACACGCAGTGTCGAGGGTAACTTTCCTTTTTGGATGAATGTGGATAGCAGACATATAGCCGATGAATTCATGCGGCCCTCGTATACGTCCGGAATTTGGGCGACCGGCCAACTCGCGAAGCGAGTCAAGTATCAGGCGATGCTAGGTAACAACATGAGCACTCTGGGAGTGCCGGCGAGCCGGCTAGACAAGGGAGTTAACACTTTTTCAGGCGCGCTTATCTGGTTTCCAACCGGCGATTTTGAAAAAGGTTTCAGTGGACAGGGATGGGGCGATTTTGAACACCACGAAAAGTTCTCCACGCGTCTTGCGGTCCACTTTAGTCGCAGTAATGAAAACAAGGAGAGCCAGCCTGACTCAGACCAATTTGAAAACACGCAACTGAGGTTGTCGGATGGCACCGTAATTTTCACCACAGACCTCTTTGGCCCCGGCGTAACAATCACCGACGCGAGATATCGAATGACAACAATTGATGGAGGATTCAAATACCGCGGCTTTTCTGTTGAGGGGGAGTACTTCTGGCGCTGGCTCGATAATTTCAAGTTACTCGATCCGCTGACAACAACGCAGTTTCAGGCGGTTCCAGCGCGGCTCTTTGATCATGCATTCCAATTACAAGGCGCGGCCATGGTCATACCTCAGAAGCTCCAGGCCTATGTGGGCCATTCAAGGATATTCGGGCAATACGGCCGGCCATGGGATCTTCGCTTTGGCACAAATTTCTTTCCGTTCAAGAACAAAGTAGTCCGCTGGAACAACGAACTGCTTTATCTCTACAAGTCTCCGGTTGGTTACACATCCGTTCCCTACCCGGTTGGCGGAAAAGGTTGGGTGTTCCATTCCAGCATGGAGCTTGCATTTTGAGGGTTACCAAGTGAACCGATCTGTTGGAAAATTCAACTCGCGATTCGTCCAGACTCTCGTGCTCTGTTTCACGGTGATCGCGTTATCGATCCCGCTTGCCGCCCAAGCAAGTTATCGCCCTGCACAAACAAGTGACTACCTCTTTAACGACTCCCATTTTCACCTGACGAACTATGTCCAGGAAGGCACGGACATTCGCGTCTTCCTGAAGATCATGGGTAATAAGGTGGGCCGCGTAGCCCTATTCGGTATACCCCTCCAGCAACAGTGGTCGTACCGGATAGACGGCGAGCGCGGTCCAACCTATTACCTGCAGTCGGATGCTCCACTTTATTACTACTCGTTTACGGACGCCTCGATCGCCACCGCCTATAAGTCGCTGACAAAAGAAGAACAGGCGCGCTTCGATCCGATGATCACCGGATTCAATCCCACGGACATGTATGCGGCTGATCATATTCGACGGGTCCTGAAAACTTTCCCGGGCGTGTTTACCGGGATTGGAGAGTTCAGCATTCATAAAGAGTTTGTGTCGGCAAAGATCGCGGGCGACGTGGCCAGCCTTCAGGACCAGGCATTGGACCGGCTGATCGAGTTTGCCGCGGATGCGGGACTGGTGGTCGTGTTTCATTGTGACGTTGACGCTCCCTTTCCCAAAGCAGGGGCATCACCGGCATACGCCGGGCAGATCAAATCGTTTTTTAGACGTCATCCGAGGGCCACCATCATCTGGGCACACATTGGCGTGGGCCGCATCGTCCGTCCCCTTACAGACCAGGCTGCCATCGTTGAAGACATCATTAAGGATCCGCAGCTCAAAAACGTTCACTTCGATATTTCGTGGGACGAAGTGGCGAAGTACGTCGTCGCCACACCGGAGTCAACCACAAAGGCAGCCGCCATGGTCAATCGCTATCCGGACCGTTTCCTGTTTGGAACGGACGAAGTGGCGCCGGCGAATGAGGAAAACTATCTCAGGGTCTTCAACCAGTATCAGCCTTTCTGGAAACTGCTGACACCCGAGGCCAGCGAGAAGGTAAGAAAAGGAAACTACGTGCGGCTTTTTGATGAAGCGCGGCGCAAAGTGCGGAGCTGGGAGGCCGCACACCTGAAGTGATTTACACAGAGCCAGGGGCACGATGCGCTTGCTACTAAAAATGAGGAGTAAAAAATGAGAAAGACAATACCACGCAAACTTTTTGCAAGAGCCATGCAAGGCGTGGTGACGGTCACCTGCGTTGCTGTGCTTTTGCCCTGGCAGATTGTTGGGTCGGCGTCATCCACGCGCCCGCAAGATCCGCCAGAGTCGCAGGAAAAGGCTGAAGAACCAGCAGTGAAGATTCCGGCGGAGCAACTCGATGCGCTGGTCGCACCGATTGCGCTCTTTCCAGATCCATTGTTGGCCCAGACGCTGGCGGCATCGACTTATCCGCTCGAGCTGGTTCAGCTTAAGCAATGGCTTGACAAGAATCCGGAGGTCGCCAAAGACCAGAAAAAACTAACCGAGATGATGAAAAAGCAACCCTGGGATCCGAGCATTCAGGCGATGGCGCCGTTGACGGACCTGGTGAAGCGGCTGGCGGACGACATTCAATGGACCACCGATCTCGGTAACGCCTTTCTCGCGCAGCAAAGCGATGTGATGGAGGCCATCCAGCGGATGCGCGTGAAGGCAAAGGACAAAGGAGCTTTGGTGTCGAATGAACAGCAGAAGGTCGAAGCAGAGACAATCGCGGGCGAGCAGGTGATCCTGATCGAGCAGGCGAATCCTCAGGTGGTCTATGTGCCCTCTTACAATCCGGCTTATATATGGGGACCAATGGGTTACCCGTATCCAGGTATCTGGTATCCGCCATATTACGGGACCGGCGCCTATCTTGGGGCGGCTGCGATTACGTTTGGCTTTGGGCTGGCACTCGGCGCCGCATGGGGCGGCGGTTGGGGCTGGGGTTGCGGCTGGGGCGGCGGCAGCATCAACGTCAACAGAACTAACAACTTCGTTCGAGCTGGCGGTGTGGGTGGTCTTGGCGGTGTCGGCGGCGTAGGTGGAGTGGGCCGTCCCGGTGGGGTTGGTGGAGTTGGTGGAGTAGGCGGCGTAGGTGGAGTGGGCCGTCCCGGTGGAGTTGGCCGTCCAGGTGGCGTGGGTGGAGTTGGTGGAGTTGGTAGTCCCGGTGGAGTTGGTGGTGTCGGTGGTCCCGGTGGAGTTGGTGGTGTCGGTGGAGTTGGTGGGCCAGGTGGCGTGGGTGGTGTGGGTGGTGTTGGTGGAGTGGGCCGTCCGGGAGGCGTTGGTGGAGTCGGTAGTCCGGGTGGCGTTGGTGGGGTCGGTGGTGTTGGTAGTCCTGGTGGAGTTGGTGGAGTTGGTGGGCCAGGTGGGGTAGGGGGTGTTGGTGGTGCGGGCAACAAGTGGCAACACAACCCGACCCATCGAGGTGGTGCTCCTTATGGTGATCGCAATACCGCAAATAGATTTGGGGGCGCAGCACGAGGTGATTCCTTAAACAATCGCCAGCGGGCCGCGCAACGGGATATCGGCCGGCAAGGCGGAAATCTCGGCAGCACGAATCGTCCCGGTGGTGTCGGCAATGGGGGAGTTGGCAACAATCGCGGAGGCGCCGGTTTGAGTAATCGAGGAAGCAGCGCCAACTTCACGCGCGGCGGTGATCGCGTAGGAAATCGAAGTGTTGGCAGTAGTTCGTCAATGGGTAATCGCGGCGGGTTTGGCGGCGGCTCGGGCGGCTGGAGCGGGAGCAGTGCTCGTTCCAGCAGCAGTCGCGGCGCTTCCAGCATGGGCAGTTGGGGAGGCAGTCGCGGCGGATATGGAGGCGGCAGCCGTGGCGGATTTGGTGGAGGTATGCGTGGCGGCGGTGGTCGCGGCGGGGGCCGCAGGAGATAAAAATCATGAACATAGATAAATCGATCGCAAACTCAACGACTTTGAATTTGCTTTGGCAAAGACTACTCACGACCGTTATGGCTGCAGTTCTGCTGCTCGCTTTAGCGCCGGCTGCCGGCGCGCAGGAAAAGTCGACTCCAGGGGGTAAGGCCTTTGCCACGCCTGAAGAGGCCGCCAATTCCCTTATTGACGCGGCTGAAAAATATGATGAGTCGGCGTTGATGGACGTCCTCGGGCCTGACAGCTACGACATCATTCACACCGGCGAGCGCGCGCGGGACAGCGAGAAATTAAAAGAGTTTGCCGCGCAAGCCCGAACCAAGATGAGCGTCGAAGTTAACAAGCAAAAGAATAGCGCGACGATGGTGATCGGCAACGAGGATTGGCCATTCCCTCTGCCAATCGTCAAAGCCGGGACGAGCTGGTTCTTTGATACCAGGAGTGGCCGGCGTGAAATTCTGCTGCGGCGAATTGGACGTAACGAGCTGGACGCGATTGAAATCTGTCGCGGCTATGTCGAGGCACAGCATGAATACGCTTTGCGGAAACGCGTGGGCTACGAAGTAAACCAGTATGCGCAACGCATCATCAGCACACCTGGCCAAAAAGATGGCCTGGCTTGGAAAAACGCCGATGGGACCTGGGATGGACCAATCGGCGAGAAGGTCGCGGCCGCAATTGCCCTCGGCTATCAGAACCGGACCGAACCGTATCACGGGTACTATTTCAAAGTCCTGAAAGGTCAGGGTCCAGCGGCCCCGCTGGGCGAGCTGGATTACGTCCTCAAGGGTGTGATGATTGGCGGCTTTGCCCTGATCGCTTCCCCGGCACAATACAAGAACACCGGAGTTAAATCCTTCATGGTGAGTCAGGACGGCGTCGTCTATGAAAAGGATCTCGGACCGTTGACGCTCGAATTTTTCAAGAACATGGAGCGCTTCAATCCGGACAAGAGTTGGAGTCCGGTACTTCAGCCATTGGACTACGAAGTTAAGCCCGGTGAATAGATCGTCTTCACTGCCCTGGAAGTGAACTACACGGCCTTTCGTGTTTTTCGTGTGTTT
>DATEPF010000144.1:0-3487 GCA_035273325.1 Pyrinomonadaceae bacterium
GAAGAACCCACCCGCTACCGCAGGTGGTACTGACCTCACCGCCAGGTTCAGCTATCTCCCAGCCAGCCGCCGTGAAATCCGGCACGACGCAGTCCGGTCACGATATATGGAGAGCGGCGCATCATGCGCCAGAGCATTCCGCTGCGATAGTTCTCAATCATCATCACTATCGGTCCCTGGTCGAGACCATAATAACCCTCGGAAACCCAACCCTTACCCTTGCTTTTGCCTTGCGCAAAGGTAGGGTTGTAGCTGCACTTAAATCCGTATTTACTGGTCATCTCCGGATAGTCTTCATTAATGCGCTTAAGAGAAGGAAGAACTACTTCAGGAGCGAACGGTAAAGACGCCGCGATGGCCCATGGCGCCAGTGTGCCATCATCAGGCCCATACGGAATCGCGCGTGCCACGTAATCGTGGAAACGTAAAGTTCTTCCTCGCACACGTCGAACCGCCGGGCCCGGCCCATCGCTGGCAGTAATTCCCCACGTATAGCGATCGTAGCCCACCATTTTTTTTGGATTTCGTATTGCATAGGCCTGTTGTACATAAACTGCGCGGCGGCTGTTTTCGAAATAGTCAATCGCCTTCTCGCTCATGTATTGGTCCTGAATTCCGCGAAAGTCAATCCACATGTGTGATAACTGATGAATGAAGAGTGGTCCCGCATAAACAAACTCGTGGCCATAAAGACTCTTCCATTTATATGTGCTGGTCCACGCGCGGTAGCTCTCTTGGGGAAGCGGAAAAGTGGGAGACGCAAGACCGAGGACATACAGGATGAGTGCCTCGCTGTAACCGGTCCACCTGTAACGGATGAATCCCGTTTCAGGTTTCCAACCATGCGTGACCGTAAGAGCGCCATTCTGCGCCCATTGCCAATCAGCACGCGCATAAAGTGATTCCGCTAGTTCGCGGATTTGACGCTCGCCTTTACTTTCGCGGTTGAAATACAACGCACAGGTAAGCGCGCCCGCCAAAAGGTAGGTGGTGTCGATGGTAGATATTTCTGATTTCCAAATACGCTTTCCCGTCCTCATTTCGAGAAAGTGATAGTAGAAACCTTTGTAGCCAATCGCGTCGTCGCCCGTTCCCTGTACCCCATCGTGGAAGAATCGGAGACTCAACAACACTCGCCTCACGGCATCTGCTCTGGTGATATAACCGCGTTCGACACCGATCGGGTAGGCAGTCAGCGCAAAGCCAACCACGGCGATCGAACAAGGCGCCCCCTGACGAGTGTTATCCGGAACCAGTCCATTCTCGTCATTCATTTCCGCCGTGAAGTAGTTGAAAGTGTCACGTTGGAGGTCGGCCAACACGTCATCATTTAATGATGGTTCGAGGACCTTCAAATTTTTACTCCCCCTGCCTGTGGCTCGAAGGAAATTGTTATTGCTGCCACACCGTGGGCCGGCAATTTTGTTTTCAGAAGGACCGCATTATCGCGGTACTTGAATGATTGTCGTTTCCTTACCAGTTGTGATGCTGCTTCCAGTTGATCAACCTCTTTCGTGGTTAAATATTCAGGTTGGCCCATCTCGTCCCAAATCACTTTAGGATTTGCATGCTCCGCGTCGATGCGTCTGATGCCGGCGGCCACGGGTCGCGAAGCGTTGTCCAACCTCAAATCGATATCTTCGGTTTCAATCGAATGCCCCGGCGTTGTGTGGTTGGTAAGTAAGATAGTGAGACTGGCGCCATTTCCAATGACGGAGCAATCAACGGTCTCATGCAAACCATCAACCAGCCACTGTCTGTTACCAACCTGGTGAAGCAACTCAAACGCTCGATAGGTAGGTTTAGGAATTCCATGCAGGTTAAGTAATCCGAACCCACCGTGAAAAGGAATTGAGGGAAAATAGTTTTCTTCGAATAGATCTGAAAAGGTCCAGAAGCTGAAACCCTCGACCAGACCTTTGGATTCCATGATTGTCGAGACTGCGAACGCCGCCGCGTAAGGCTCGTCGTGGAGCGGGTCTCTTGGATTAGAAGAGGAGTTCCATTCAGTGTAGTAAACGGGCCGTCCGCGTGCGCGACGTCGAGTGTCCTGAGCTTGTTGGCGCATGATCCCACGCTGGCTCTTATATAGTTGGACCTCAGTGTCCTGTTCGTCACTCCCCAAGGCGTCCGTCGGATATTGATGAGTGCTGACAAAATCTGCGGGCACTTTATTTCGCTCACAAAAATCCACGAATTCCTCAACCCAACCACTTTTCGCCGTCGCCGGGCCGCCCACTCGTAGCGACGCGTCGATCTTCTTTATCGCTGCAACCGTGTGTTTATATAGTTTGAAGTAATCGCGTTGGCTCCCGGTCCAAAATGCTTTCAAGTTCGGCTCGTTCCAGACTTCGAAAAACCATTCACGCACCTCCTGCTTTCCGTAACGGTCAACCCAATGCCTGACCAGCCGGGTGATCAAAGCTGACCACTGTTTGTAATCCGCGGGTGGCGTAACATTCGCCTTGTAATTAAAGACAGTGCGATTGCCGGAGGCGAGCGTCGAAGGCATAAAACTCAACTCCACGAATGGCTTCATGCCGATCGAGAGAAGAAAATCAAAGACTTGATCAATGTTGAAGAAGGAGTAGAGGAGAGAGTTTTTACTACGCACTACCGTTCCCATGTCGTCAGACAGGAGGCCGTGAAAGCGGACGTATTCAAACCCTAAATCCCGATGACAGCGTTTAAGTTGCTCGCGCCAATCCGCGCGGAGCGCCATGGGTGCATGGTCGCTACCAACGGTGTGTTCCCAAAAATGAGGCAGCGCCGTAGTTGGCTCTGCCAGGTCGCAGAAGAAATTGATGCTGCTCATGCGCGCGTCCGCTTGACAGGTCTCCTCGTTAGATACGCTCCAAACGCAAAAGCAACTAAACCTGCGCCACCCATGAATAGCCAATGGCGATTTTTGTTCGCCCAGAGTTGCGGGCTTACTCCGGTTGCCCGATCAGCAAATGTTCCGTGCGCTCCGTGGTCACCCGGCACAGGTTCCCAAAGGTTGTCTCGTCTACCTGCCTCTACAGATTCGTTAGTCTGTTGAGCATCGTAACCCGCTTTCGCCAAATACCAGTCGGCGAACCCCGGTGCGATCTTATCGCCGACGATAGCCGCAACCGTCGGATACCCAACATACATTTCACGTCGATCATTACGGGCTGCGAAAAGAACCGCATCGGCTCCGATCTCCGGCTGATAGATTGGCGGAACAGGCTGGGGCTTCCGCGGCAGCCGGCTTTTAACCCAGGAAAACTGCGGCGTATTCATAGCGGGCAGTTGGACCATCGTGACACGAACCTTCGAATTGTCATGTAACAACTCGCTGCACAGCGAATCGTGAAAGCCCTGGATCGCATGCTTCGCTGCGCAGTATGCCGATTGTAATGGGATGCCGCGGTAGGCGAGAGCGGAGCCGACCTGAACTATGACGCCGCGATCACGCGGCAGCATTCGCTTGAGTGCGGCGAGTGTGCCGTAAACAAAGCCGAGA
>DATEPF010000145.1:0-15706 GCA_035273325.1 Pyrinomonadaceae bacterium
CGGCTCTTCGTCTCGACTGAAATAGTCTCGCCAGTGGCTTTGTGTGTAGCGTTGAACTCGCAGTGCTTTTTCGCCCTTTCATCAATCCATTGGATCTCAAAACCACATCGAATGAAGGTGGCAGCGATGGCAATCTCGTACCTGGCACCTTGGAATGCCTCATAACTTCGAAGCCGTTGGACGAGCTTACGGGGTAATTTCCTCACAAGCTGTAATCGGTAAATGTCATCTGCGAGGACTAAAAGCTCTTTGACTTCGCCCGTCAAAGTCGCTTCTAGAACTTGTCTTTGGTCATGGTTTGGCGGTGTCAGAGATCGAGCAAGCTGCCCAAATGCGTATACCCATTTCACTATGACATGCCGCGCATGCGGTGCTAACGTCACTTGATCCTCATACCATGCTTTGCCCACCGTCCACTTGAGCACATTGATGATGAACTCATGAAAGGTTTCAGTCTTAGGCCTGAAATGAACGGCATTCCAAACAATTCGTCCCACCCAATCAGGACCGATCGGAAACTTCATTGAAGGTGGACCGCTGAACTTCTCCCGTTCGATTTGGCGCTGGGTCTCTAGCATCTGGCGTATGAATTCTGGCGAGGGTGTTGAGGAAGCATCTAGATGGCACTTCTTGAATTTTTTCCCGCTACCACAGGGACAGGGCTCATTTCTGCCGGTCTTTCCCATAACCGAATCCTCGAATCACTCTAAGCATCAAAACGAAAAAGCGGCCAGCCTAAAGCAGGCTTTCAAGATACATTGGGGACGCTCATTGGTACTGGCGGGTTGTGAGGTCCAAAAACCACGTGAGCAAACAACCACAGGATCACGTTGAGGGTACTGTGTACCACAGGTGGCCTTCAGTCGTGTAGCACGGGCGACTTACGCCATTCTGGGTTTTCTAGGTCCGTATATATGCGTGGACCCAGAAAACTAGAAAGACCTAGAAAACTCAACACCCCGTCTTATAAAGGCCATGTAGCGGATATTGTAGCGACTACCTGCTGACACCGAGTGTTACTGAGTGTAACCTGTCGCGTGATAACAGCGTGTTTATCAACTAGTATTGCTCGGTGATACTCAGTGACGGGTGGCCCAAATGGTCTGCAAAACCTTTATTCATCGGTTCGATTCCGATCGCCGCCTCCAAGTTTTCCAGCTCATTCTTTCCTGAAGTCGCTGGCTTTAATCGCATTCAGGTATCCTTCGTAAAAAAATCCCGCTGCGTTCGCCAACTGCGACCAGAACAATAACAAAATCGACTGTCCAGTCCGGAAAGTCCCGGCCACAGATCGTTCTCGATCGGCACAAGCTCGCAGTAGCTTCTGGTAGAAAACGAGATCGGGTTTGAATCTGCCGTTGCTTGCGGCGCGGTGAAAGCGAAGCGCCCCCCGCCCGTATCCGAAGTGTTGCCGCCAGAGCGCGCGCAAAGTAAGTTCATGCGAGTGATAGACGACGGCGTCCTGCGCGTAGCTCAGCCGCCGACCGAGAGAGCGCCAGCGCGCGCACAACTCTCGATCCTCCGACGTGATGAAACTCTTATCAAACCCCTTCAACTCGCGAAAATGTTTGGCGGCGAGAGCTATGTTGTTAGCGGCGAAAAAGCGCGCGTCCTGAGGGTCCGTGTTGAAATGCGCGTATGCCACATCGATGATCTGCTGGCTCGTCGCTGCATAAGGATTTTCGGCCAACGCGTTAATAGTACGACCACCAACAAGGCAATCCGGGTCTCCAGAGAATTCATCAGCCAACGCCTTTAGCCAGCTTTTGTCGGGTTCACAATCGTCGTCTGTGAACGCCAGAAATTCCCCAAGAGCGTGGACCGCGCCAAAGTTGCGTGCGCCGGCAGGCCCAGTATTTCTTTGGGCGTACGTTTTCAAATTCAAGTCGCCGCTAAGTTTTTCTATGACGATTCCGAAAGGGCCGGCGCCACCGTCATTAATGACGATCACTTCAAAGCGTTCGCGCGGGTAATCGAGACGTGAAAGCGCGCGCAGGCAAATCGTGAGCTGGGCCGGTCGTTCGTAGGTTGGGATGATAACGGAGAAGAAAGGCAAATCCTGACTCATGACAACCTTACGGGCGCTTTAATAGGCGCAGAGGAAAAGCTGTGCTTTGCACAAAAAGTCGGTGTGAGCGGGAGAATCTTCCCACTTACGAAGAACAGGTCCGAAGGACCATCAGTTAATAGCCACGCCCATCAGGGCGTGGACTCAGAACGAGAATTTCACAGAGCGCCGAAGGTGCGACATTTATTGGCCTTTACTGTCGGTCCTTCGGACCTCTTGCTCCACACGACTACCTTCCACGCCCTCACGGGCGTGGCTATTTACTCCCGGCCCTTCGGGCCTGATGCATGAAGCCGGAGACATTCGCTGCGCCACGAAACTTTTTGCGCAGAGCCTCCGCAGAGGAATCGATTGGTCCATTTACCCCGTCGGCTTTTCACGTTTATGACATGTAACGCTCGCGGTGAAATTCCATGTCGGACAGTTTGGCCATCGCACCGCCCGCTCCAAACGCGTATCCCATCATCTCACCCGCACCGTCGAAGACCAGGCCCAGCATCAAGATTGGTAGCACGCGCGGTAGCAAATAACGGGGGCGACCCGGTTTGAACAATTCGCGCGTGATGCGCAGACAACGCACCACGGGGATCAGCGGCGAGGCGAAAGCAAACATGATCCGGCGCCAGGTGGTCCACTCCTGGGCGCGCGCTGAAGCGAAGAGCCGACCGCCATGGAAACGCAGCGGCAGCATCGGCGCCGGCGCGGAGAAATTCTCATGAAACGTACGCGCCTTTTGCTCAAGGTAAAGCCGATGCGACTTGTTACGCAGGTCCCAGTGGAGAATGCTTTCTGCGTCCATCATGGCTTCGAGCTGGTCACCGTACTCAAGCAGCAGATGTCGCTTGTAAGAACAGTTATGACCCGGCAGGTGTTCACGTTCGCCGCCCTGGGCGGGGTCAAGCCAGGGCGCGTACTCAATAAGAAAATTAGCCCAGCTCGTGATGCTTTTGGGATTGGCGTTGGCCATTACCGGTCCCACTGCGGCCCAATTTTCTTTATGCCGGTTAACCAGCGCTTCTGCCCAACCGGGCGCGGGATATGCGTGGTCCTCCGCAAACGCGACGATGGGCGCAGTCGCTTCATGGACTCCGGCGACTCGAGCTCTCGCCGTCGAATTAATGTGACCAACTTCGACAATCTTATAACTAAGAAAACCTTCCATCTCCGACACTTCAACGTTCAAGGCTTTGGCGGAAGGCGCTAAGAGCAGGATTTCCATACTCCGGCTGATGCTCTGTGCCCTGAGATGTTTGATCGTCTTGCGAACAGTCGCATAGATGTCGGGCGTAATGACCACGACTGACAGCGCAGGCGTCATAGTTTTGGTTGCGTTCCTCTCTACACCGTATGTGTTTGTTTCTCTGGGGGAAAGGTTGGCACAAATGAAACTGCGTCAGGCAGTGAGGCCGGTTCCGTAGTCGCCACCAGATCCTCGCTGACTATACTGACGGCCCGCTTCGTTTCGGTTGACACCCACGCGGCAAGTGCAATTTCGAGCGCATGCCTTCCGTCTTCGATAGTCGCTTCGGGCGATCGCCCATTGCTAACAGCGTGTGCAAAGTGCCGCCATTCTTCCCGGTAAGTAGCCACGTAGTCACCGCCCATTCTCGCTTGTCGTAATATACGCGGCAGATCCAACAAGGTACGTTTGAGTTTGCCCACGCGCCCGCGTATGGAACCTGGATATTGTCCCGCCGCCACCTGCTCGAAACCATCCGCGCGGTAACACGAAACGCGTAGCCAGCCTCGCTCGCCGTAGATTTCCAGTTCGTGGTTCTCACCTGTCCCCTCGCAGAGAGACGTGACCGTGTGCTCATCACGACTCATGATCATTGACACAACCGCCGCCTCATCTTCAGCTGCGCTTGTCGCATAGACTTCGCGCGCGTCGCTTCCCAACACGAAGCGCAGCAGGTCGAAATGATGGACACCGAGCTCTAAAATTGCACCGCCGCCGGATTCGCGCCGGCGTCGCCAACCGGGGTAACCGGATCGATTTCGCACTCCGGAGACAAACAGTGTGCGGGCCAGTTTGACCTTACCCAAATCACCACGGCGCACTCGTTCTCGCGCCTCACGCACTAACCGATGCCAACGCATATTGAACCCGACCATCACCGTCAGTGAGTCTGCACGCGCAGCAGCATCCGACAGCAGATCACATTCGCCGAGAGTCAGCGCTAATGGCTTTTCAATGAACACGTGCTTCCTGGCACTAATCGTCGCCAACGCTATCTCGCTGTGAAGCGCCGGCGGTACACAGACCGCAACCGCATCAACCCTCTTGTCCTCGACCAGTGCACGGTAATCCGTATAACGCTGTGCTACGCCGAATGCTCCGGCGACGTTATGCAGCCGCTCCTCATCAACGTCCGCGAGCGCAACAACTTCAATACTGGGGACGCGTCGCAGCGCCGGCAGATGCCGTGACTCTGTTACACGTCCGCACCCGACTACACCCAACCGTATCATCGGTGGCGCTCTCCTCCTTAAGTTGCCAATTGCCCCTGATCGTCTAATACGTAGACCAGTATTTTGTGTCCCGGCGATTCCGCTGAATGATAAACGCGGCGCAGGCCGGGAGGATTACTTTGTTCGTCGAGCAGCGGGCGCAGACTCAGGTTCAGGTATTTGAAGTCGCGCTCGTTTACTACGATATATCTAACCCGCTCCCGTCTTGCGCGCTCGATCATCGCTGCATAGTCTTCGTCGATAAGCGCCACATACCGTCCTTCCGCGTAATGAGAAGGGATTGGGACAGTGGACATAATGGCGGGCCCGGCGTCGCGCTCTTTGATCCAAATGGCCGCGCGCTTTTGCCCGTGGTAATCACCCCACTTATCTCCGCGAATTAAATAGACAAACAGCGGTATCAACGTCACGAATAAGACGGCCACCACTACCGGAACGAAGAGCGTTCTCACCGGTCTCCAAAAGTGTTCCAGCCTCTTAAATTTGAGAAACGTTTCATCGGTCCATTCCGCCAACTCGAGCACCCCTTGAGAGACCCAACAAAGTAGTAGCGGAAGCAGCGGTACGAGGAAACGGATGTTAGGAAGGGTCACAGCGTAACCGGCGAGTGTCGCCACCACGAATGAAAAGAGGTACAGCTCGCGCAGCGTACGTTCACGAGTCCAGCTCTTGCGGAACAGGCCCAGGCCGACGAGCAAAACGAAGACCATCGGAAAGATCAAGTTGAAGATTTCAAACTCAAACCGCAGTGCCTTAGTGAGTTGGACCAAGACGATCTGGAAGTCAGGCGCGACTGGCAACTGTGCCTGCGTGAGACTCTCGGCACCCCGCCTGCTGCCCTGCCACATATGACCGCCCATTTTGGCGCTGATCATCCACGTTCCGGTCACGCGTTTGAGATACAAGAGATAGGGTGAGGCCAGCACCAGGAAACCTGCGCAGAGAAGGAGCGCATTCTTAACAAACGTTCTGAACGTAATTGGTCTTAGAATTTTCTGGCCCAGCGCGAAGATGATCAATAGAAAGAGAAATCCAATGGCCTCCGGTTTGACCAGGTAACACATACCCAATGTGGCCCCGGCCGAGAGATAAAACCGCGCCCGACCGTCTGCCAGCGCATACCAACCAGCGAGAACGGCAGAGATAAAAAATAGAGTGTAGGTAGATTCAGTCAGGACTTGGGATGAGTAGTAAATCAAAAGGGGGTGCAAAGAGATGAGCCCGGCGCCAAGCAGGGCGGCTCGTGGTCCATACCAGATGCGAATGATCTTAAAGGAGGGGATGACAACGAGGCTCCCGGCCAATATCGAAACGAAGCGCGCCGCAAATTCAACGTTTGGGAAAAAGAGCGACGTTACTCCGACGAGCAAGGGAAACAGCGGCTGGCTGTATGGGCTGAAACCTGCGCTCAGGTCTCCAGCGATTAAATTCTTCGCCAGGACAATGTACTGAGCTCCGTCCGGCGTAATCACGTGCTCGAGACGCCACACGATCAGGATCCGTATGAGAAAGGCCAGCAGCGTCCAGAAAAGCACACCCCTCCATTCGTTTGTTGCGGGTCGACTACCGCGCCACGCTGGCCGCGAACTATTCGTGTCAACGCTTGTAATCACGCTACGAAACCTCGCCAGCCTTTCGCGCGGTTCCGGCCAGGCTTATGCGCTTTCCCAGAAGGAAGCTACCGTAGCAAACGGTGAACACTACACCACTGTAAAAATAGTAGAGGGCCAACATGGCCACACCTCTGATCGCGAACCACATTCCCCCGTGCATTCTTAAAAAACTGTAGAAACCAAAATTCAGAAAGAAGAGTGTGATCAACGCCGCAACTAACGCAGCCAGTAATATTGGAAAGTACGAGGACAGAAGAAGTAGTCCGACTGCCAGCCCGGTAAGCGCGGCGGAGAACCGGTCCGACGCGCGGAGGTTTAAGTCGTTAATCATTCCATCCCTTTGCAGTATTAGTTGCGACCAGGGGAGAGCCCGGTCAAAGATATCTGTGTGCAATACAGATAAGAATGTCCATCTCTTTAGGTGCTTAACCTGTAAAGCGTGGTCCAGAGCTATAAGACATCCCTTGCGTCGCAGCCGGTAACCAAGTTCGATATCTTCGATGGACGGCTTCTGGTACTTCCCCGCGTCGAACCCACCTGCACTCTGAAAGACTTCGCGGCGCACTGCACCGCATCCGGCCCAAAAAGTTTCAGCATGCGAAGATGATTGCTGGTGCACGAAGTGGTGCTGCAGGTTTTTGTATTGCGAAAAGAAGTTGGTCTCCGCAGGTGCATCATCGTAGGACCCGAATGCGGCCGCCACGTTTGGTCGCGCGCGAAACAACGCAGCCGTGCGGGAGAGAGTGTCTTTGCGCACGACGATATCAGCATCGACGAAAAAGAGAATGCTGCCTCGGGCGTAGCGTGCGCCGTGATTTCGCGCAGCCGCCGGTCCTGCACGTTCGTCCAATCGCAGGCATTCAAATCCGTACGCGCGGGACTCAGCCGTCACATCACCATCTGTTGAAGCATCGTCCACCACCAACACTTCAAACTCAGGAAAGTCAGATCCGATTAAGCCCTCGAGACACTTACGAAGATGTGGCCCGGCGTTATAAACGGGCACGATTACCGAAATTTCTGGATAACTCTGTAGCGGCATGCTTCACATTTCGTTTTCCGCAACAGGCGACGTGGTCGGGTGGACTTTGATTCGTTCGGGAACGCGCGGCTGACTGTGACGCCACCTGGCAACGTCAAAGTTTGTGGACTTGTCCCGTTTATTTTGCTCCTCGTGATAATCGCCTTCGGTGTTTACCTCCCATAAGTCGTGGTTTTCGCCCAGGATATTTTTCACGGCCAGAACAGCAGTGAGCATCGAGTGGTCCTGATTGTTATATTTGTGCATACCATTGCGACCGACGAGTTGAAGATTGGAAAAGCTGTTGAAGTATGCGCGCAATTTCTCAAGGGATTGTTTATGATTCGTGTCATAAACTGGATACGCCTTGGGCACCCGCACCACTGCGCCCTCATCTACCTCAGCCGCTTGCAGCAGTCCAAGTTTTTCAAGCTCGCGCTTGCCCAGTTCGATTAACTCCGAGTCTGCCATACTCCACAGCCCGTCCCCTTCAAAGCAGAAATATTCGAGACCTAAACAGGTCTTATTCTGATCAGGGACCATGTCGGGACTCCAATTTTTAAAATTTTGTACTCTGCCCAGTTTCACTTCGGGGTCGTGAATATAAATCCAGTTGTCGGGAAAGAGGTGAGGGCGGTTAACGATTAGAACGACTGTTAGAAAGTCTCGATAATGAAGCTCATTCGCGGCGGCCAACACGTCCGGGGGAGGCGATGGGACGAGTTGTGCAACCAACTCTCGGATTGGCATGCTGCTGATGAAATGGGTGCCATACATCAACTCTGTTGAGTCGCCCGTGGCTACGTCAACGGCCTCGATCTGGCCGGGGGACCAGTGAATCCTCTTCACACTGCAAAGGGAGCGGATGGTGCCACCGTTAGCCAGCACCAATTGCGCCATCGTTTCCCACATCATGCCCGGACCAAATCTCGGGTAGTTGAATTCGTCAATAAGAGATTTAACAACCGCACCCTTACCATTACCCGACGGTCCGCGGAAGAAGTCTTTCAACAAGGAAGTCAGAGACAGGCCCTTGATCCGTTGGGTTGCCCATTCTGCAGTAATCTCACTACATGGAATGCCCCAAACCTTCTCCGTGTAGGATTTGAAAAAGATTTCGTAAAGACGCCTGCCGAATCGATTCGTAATCCACTGCTCGAAAGTCAACTCGCTTTTTTCCGGAAGTAATCTTGCCCGTAAATAACTGGCCAGGATTCGCAGTCCCTGCCAGATACCGAGTCTAAACAGCATTGATGACGACCGCAGCGGGTAGTCGAAGAATTTTTTGTTGTAATAGATGCGCGAGAGACGTTTGCGCCGAAGGAAGTCGGTAGTTGGCAAAACTTCCCGCCAGATCTGCTCAGCCGCCGGGGCTTTCGTGTAAAACCTGTGGCCGCCGATGTCGAACCGAAAACCCTTATGATTGATTGTCTTTGCCAAACCCCCAACCTGCTTTTCCTGCTCCAGGACAATCGAAGGAATATTGGCTTTACAAAGCTCATAAGCGGCTGTCAAACCGGCGGGCCCTGCGCCGATGACGATTACAGTCTTGTCCCCATGTTCTCCCATATTCCTAAAACGGCAGCGCGTGAGGACGTTTAAAACGTCCGCGCAAAATCATCCCAAAAGAAATGCAGAAAATAATTTGTCGACGAGTAGCAGCGCCACCTTAGTAGAACCACGCGCAAAATAAAAGAGGAATATTGGCGTTGCCGTAGGCTTCGTCTTTATTTTCGTGTAATTCGTGGATAGCTCTTTTACCTGGCAAAAAAACGATCCACGAAATACACGGACTAACACGAAAACCAAATATTCGTCCACAACCCAGCCAGAGGAACTGGACGTAATCTTGCGTCTCCCAAAACCGTGTTGTATAACCAGTCCACCCTTTACCGATCACTGTTTCAAAGGAACCGCTATTGCACCTCATCAGAAGAATCGCCTCGCCCTCAGGACTAAATAAGCTCGCCGCTTTCACTTATCGGTACACGAGAGACTTCTTCCGCCCGTCGCGGTTCACGCCTCAGAACCCTCCGCGGGTGTCATTCGAAACCACCAACGTGTGTAACGCGAAGTGCGTGTTCTGCGCAAACCCGATTATGGAACGCAAAAAAGAGGCGATGGACATGGAGGTGTTCAAAAAAGCCGTCGATGAATTTGCCGAAATGGGAGGAACGGCACTGGATTTCAATGTGACTATTGGAGACCCGTTGCTCGATCCCCTACTGCTGGAACGAGCGCGTTATGCCAAACGATATCCTCAATTCGACAAGATCGGTTTCGTCACTACTTTGCAGTGGCTGCACCGCTGGGACATGGATGAATTCTTCGAGTCAATCGGCTGGCTCTCACTTTCAATCACTCTATCCGGCCGCGAAACGTACAAGGATTTCTTCGGCGTAGATAAGTACGATCAGATGCTTGAAAACCTTTTGATGCTCTTAAAAGAAAACCACAAGCGCGGGAACCCCCTTGAGTACCTCATTCAAATTAAGCCGACGGATGAGTCTGTTGAGAGCGTACTGAATCACCCGGATTTCAAGATGGTGGATTCGCTCGTATGGCAGAATTTGGCTGACACTCTGGACGCCAATGGGTACTTCGTGGACGATTGGTTAGGATCCGTTGAGCTGCCTGCGTATCTAAAACTTCGACCTTTGTACCCGCGACCCTTTCGGCCCTGCGCCTTGCTCTTCGGCGGCATGATGGTTTACTCAAATGGAAATGTGGGGGCGTGTTCCTGTCGTGACTTTGAGGCCTCATCGGAGTTAATACTGGGAAATATTAAGACGGACAACATAGCTGATTTATGGAACGGACCGAAGCTTCATCAAATTCGACGCGACTGGCGGATAAAAAATAGAGTGCCCGAGATCTGCAAGAGTTGTCGACATTACGTTTACTAATTACTCGCCTAACAACGCGGCGTTCTGAACGTACTCTGCAGGAAACTGTGCAATCGCCTCTGCACGAATGGGTCAGTTCCCATCGAATGGGGTTGAACAGCAAAAACGATTGTGATCTTTCGCCGTGGTTGTGTGTTGGGGTGGCTCATAACGAAACATTTCGCTTCCCCGCAGGTGCGTGCCTGGAGACCGCCGCGAGGTTTAACCAGGAAATGAATTGGCTGAAACTGAAGTCCTAATTATCGGCTGCGGGATTGCCGGCGCCACCGCAGCTCTGCGACTGGCACGTCATCCCGAACGCCGCATTACAGTCGTCACTCGTGCGACTGATCCACACGAATCCAACACGCGCTACGCCCAGGGCGGCATCATCGGCCGCGGCCCTGACGACGACTCCGAACTGCTGTTGAATGATATTCTCGCGGCTGGCGCGGGGGTCAGTTCACCACACGCGGCCAGGATCCTAGCAGAGGAAGGCCCGCCGCTCTTGCATGAAATCCTCGAGCAAGCCAGCGGCGTCGTATTCGATCATGATGCCGGCGGCGAACCTGTTTGGGGCAATGAAGCGGCGCATGCGCGGCGTCGCATTTTGCACGTCGGCGATCTAACCGGCCAGGCGATTATGTCGGGGCTCATCGCCGCGATGCGCCAGTTTCCAAACATAATTATTGAGACTGATCTAACCGCCGTCGACTTAATTACTTTCCCACATCATTCGCGCGATCCTCTGGATAACTACCAACCAATCTCCTGTCACGGTTGTTACTTGTTTGACCGCGAAGAGAAAGCTGTTCATCGTTACCTCGCCGACGTCACCATACTTGCTACCGGCGGCCTGGGCCGCATCTATCGCAACACCACAAATCCCATCGGGTCCCGTGGTGACGGGTTGGCGATGGCCCATCGTGCCGGCGCCCGCATAGCGAATGCAGAGTATGTTCAGTTTCATCCGACCGCATTAAAAGTACCCGGCGCGGAGGGCATGCTGATCAGCGAAGCCGTCCGCGGCGAAGGCGCTGTGTTGCTCACGCCTGACGGCCGGGCTTTCATGGCTGAATACGCTCCTGAGTGGAAAGACCTGGCGCCGCGTGACGTCGTCGCGCGCGCAATTCATCATGAAATGGAAACCAACGGTTACTCTCACGTCATGCTCGATATCGCATCACACATGAGTGCGGAGAATATTCGTCAACGATTTCCTTACATCTACGCACAATGTTTGAAAGTTGGGTTCGACATCACGCGCGAGCCGGTCCCGGTGGTCCCTGCCGCGCATTATTTCTGTGGCGGTGTGCTCGTCGATGAGTGGGGACGATCGAGTATCGAGAATCTATTTGCGGTGGGCGAAATCAGTTGTACCGGCGTGCACGGCGCGAATCGGTTAGCGTCAACTTCCCTGCTTGAAGGGCTAGTGTGGGGCGATCGTGCCGCACGGCACATTGACGCTACCTGGAACACCCGCGACAAAAAACGCGATACTACCCTAGGCAACGTGCCGTCGTGGGACGAAAGTGATCTGACCGCCGAACCCGATCCCGCTCTGATTCAGGGCGACATGCAAACGATTCAAAACATCATGTGGCACTACGTGGGATTGGTGCGCAATGCTGAACGGTTGTCACGGGCCATTCGGGAGTTGCGACATCTTTGGAATGAAATTGAGACTTTCTATAGAACAACAAAACTCTCAGACGGGCTAATTGGGTTGCGGAATGCTGTGGAAGTGGCTTTGATTGTTGCCCAGGCTGCACAACATAACCGTCAAAGCCGGGGCTGCCATTACCGAAGTGATTCGGTTACGTCGTCCGAGGGTGACCGTCTGATCTAGCCGCATCAGTGGTTCGCTGAGCTGTGGGATGTGTAGGACGGCGGCGGAAAGGGCTGGTCGAAACTCTCAAGAGTGTTCGCTTTGGCCATCAACCATACGGAAACGTTACGCTGCGCCCTGGCCTGATCTCGCAGTCTTTTTGCCTCATTAACATTGCCTTGATCCAGGAGCTTTCCCGCCACCTGGAGTAATGTTGTCGACCGCTGGAGCGCCTCCATGGCCTGTTCTCTTAAATTTGTTCCCTCGCTGTGGTCCCGCATATACCTACCTGCCGCCGTTTCGATATCATTCAAATTCCTCGACCGGTAAATACACTGGCAAAGCTCATTCCGCAAAAGAAAAGGGGAACTCCAGGAGTTCCCCTCATCGATGCAATTCGCTTGCGGTTTTATTGCGTATTAAGCCGCGGAAACGCTCACATATTTTTCGATAATGCGAGTAATCGAGTCTTTACCCGTGGCGCCAACAACACGTTCGACTTCCTTGCCTTCGCTGAAAAGAATCAACGTCGGAATTCCCTTGATGCCGTATCGCTGCGCGGTGGCTGTGTTGTCATCAACGTTTAGCTTAACAACGGTTGCAGTCGACGCGAATTCGGTTGCGACCTGCTCGATGATCGGTCCAATCATGCGACACGGCGCACACCACTCAGCCCAGAAATCCACTAGCACAGGCTTCTTTGACTGCAGAACGTCTTGTTCGAAAGTACTGTCTGTTACGTATTTAACTTGCTCACTCATTTCATCCTCTTCTTTTCCTTGTTCTTAGACTATTTATAAAACGGACAGGCTGGAAAGCCTGTCCTACGCTATTGACGATGTCCTTCAATGAAACTCTTCAGCACCCGCGCACGCGACGGATGACGAAGTTTCCTCAAAGCCTTCGCTTCAATCTGGCGAATACGTTCGCGGGTGACGTTAAAGTCCTGGCCCACTTCTTCCAAAGTTCGCTCGTGTCCTTCCCGGTCTAAACCGAAACGCATGCGGATTACCCGCTCTTCGCGCGGACTCAAGGTCTGCAGCACGTCGCCGGTAATTTCGCGGAGGTTCGAAGTGATAACTCGTTCGGCCGGGCTGGTGCTCGACTTGTCTTCAATCAGATCTCCGAGTTGCGAATCGCCGCTTTCGCCAATTGGTGTTTCCAGGGAGACCGGCTGCTGCACAAGCTTGCGCGCCTTGCTCACCTTCTCCACAGACATACCCATCTTCTTGGCGATTTCTTCGGTGGTTGGTTCGCGACCCAGCTCACGGACTAACTCTCGCGAAGTGTTTCGAAGTTTATTGATAACTTCGATCATGTGGACGGGAATACGAATCGTACGCGCCTGGTCGGCAATCGCACGCGTGATCGCCTGACGAATCCACCAGGTTGCATAGGTGGAAAACTTATAACCACGACGCCACTCAAACTTATCCACGCCCTTCATCAGCCCCAGATTACCCTCCTGGATCAGATCGAGGAATTGCAGTCCGCGGTTCTGATACTTCTTGGCGATGGAAACCACCAAACGGAGGTTTGCCTCAGTCAACTCATGCTTCGCCTGGGCTGCCTGTGCTTCGCCCGTTACGATCATCTGGTGCGAACGCTTGATATCGAGCGGCGAAACAAAATGCTCTGTCTCGATGTCCTTGATGCGACGCTTGGCGGCTGAAATCTGTTTCTTGATTTCCTTAACTTCGTCCGCTTTGATTCGCTTCTTCGTAAGCTTCGCGTTCTGAGTTTCAATTTCGCGTTCCAAAGTCCGCGTCTCTTTGTGAACGGCCGCAATGGCGCCGATCAAACGCTGTCGCACCGCTTCCTTCAGATGAAGCCCGGCGATCTCCTGCACGATCTCCAGGCGCGTGCGGGCCAGCTTACGCCGCAGCCGGATCAATTTTCGGGAAGGCTTGCCGCGCCGCAGTTTCTGTTCGGCACGCATTTGTCCCAACTCTTTAATACCGCGCTTGTAGAGCTTGCTGATGTTTGCAATCCCCTCGATGGTCCACTGCAGGTACTCTTCCGTCTTGTCTTCGTGCTCTTCGGTCTCCATCTGGTCCGAAAAGACAACTACGTCTCGAATACCGATCGTTCCTGCAGACAGCTCAGCGCCGATCTTCAATAACTCAGCCACTGCCACGGGCGAACGCGTGATGCCTTTTTGCGCGCGCTTCTGTCCCCACTCGATTCTCTTGGCGATGGAAACTTCCTGTTCGCGCTTGAGTAGAGGCACGACACCCATCTCGCGCATGTAAACGCGGACGGGATCGGAAGTCTTGTCTAATTCGCCGGCGGAGAGATCGAGCTCCATCTCCTCCGGAGCATCTTCGTCTTCGGGGCGCGCGGCTGCGGAAGACGCTTCGCCGATTACCGGCTCGTCAGTTTCCGTGCCGGCGATACCGGCAGTCGCAAGTTTTTCCAGGACCTCGTCGATATCTTCAATCGACACCGCATCCTCGAGGTCTTCATGGGCGCCCGAAAAACTAGGCTTAACCGAATCCATCGGCTCAACGCCGTCCTGATCTTTCTGAAGCCTGCTCAATTCAAGTCCATCCTTTCATGCGAGGTCGAAAAATTTGTCGCGGGAGTCTCGCAGCGCCAACCCTCGACATTTAAATACGAGCGCGCCAGGTGGCTAGTTTCTGACAGCCACCGCCTGGGGCCTGGTTCCGTTCTTTTTCTTCACCAAAGTACTGCTGCTGCTAACGCAAGGGCGCAACCGCGCGACCACGTCACGAATTGTGATATTTGAAAGCACTTGTTCTACAGCGGAATCCACTTCTCCCAACACGTTGTGAAGCACTGTTCCTATGTTCACGCCGACCGGACAACGGCTGCTGGGCGGGTGCCGGTGTAAAGAAAAAACGCCGGGACTTTCCACGGCGCGATAGATATCCAGCAATGTGATTTTTTCAGGTTCTCGCGCCAGGCGGGATCCGCCAAAAGCGCCGGTCTGCGAAACAACCAGTTTCGACTCCGCCAATTCGCACAAGATACGGCGGATCACTACGGGATTCGTGTTGACACTTTCAGCCACCTGCTCAGATTTGAGGGACTCCTCATCCGCCCAGGCCATGAGCGTAAGAACGTGAACTGCGACGGCGAATCGGCTGCTGGTCGACATCTAATTAAAAGGCGTTAATCGTCTGTAACCAATATAGTTACAGTTAGGCGTTTTGTCAATACTCGCGGCGATTATGAACGCCCCTGGGTGCCGGGACTTGCGCGTCGCACTGATTTCGCACATTCTCGGCCTCTCGCCGAATTCGCTGCCGACTTGTTCTGATGCAGATTGCAAGCAAATCGTTGGCGCGTTTGCGAGCTGTTTCAGAGCTAAATAGCTGAAAACATTGCTTCTCTTCGCTTGGTAGGTGATTTGGGCATGGACATTGCTCCGGTGATGGGCGTTCCATAGTTCTGAACACTTGCGTTAACTTGCAAAGGAGAAACACCTTATGTTGTGGACAATACTTGTGATTTTGCTGGTGATCTGGTTGATCTCGTTCCTCGGCGGTTTCGTAACCAGCAACCTGATTCACCTTATTCTGGTAATCGCGCTGGTAATTCTGATTATCAACCTCGTTTCCGGCCGGCGCGCCGTCTAAACGCGAACCACGTCGCTATTGGTCTGGCACTGACTGAGGACCACCGACGTTCCGCTAATTGCGGAGCCTGAGGTTAGGAGCACCTCCGTAAGTGGGGGAGTCTTCTAAACACGCTTTGGCTTCAGGGCCAAAGCATTGTCCACAGCAGGCAACGCTTCTTCTTCGGGAGAGCGTTGCCTCATGTGGCTAAAAGGGGTGTGCATATGGCAGCAAGATC
>DATEPF010000146.1:0-7057 GCA_035273325.1 Pyrinomonadaceae bacterium
TCGACATCGCCAAACACATCGGCGCAACGACCTACGGAACTGCCAGCCCGGGAAAACATGAATTTCTGCGTAAGCGCGGTTTGGACCATGCAATTGACTATCGCAATCAGGATTGGCTTCCCGAGTTGAAGAAGTTAACTAACAGTCGCGGCGTCGAGCTGGTTATCGATCCGATTGGCGGAGATCACTGGAAAAAAAGTTTTGCGGCATTGCGTCACACCGGCCGGCTGGGAATGTTTGGCGTGTCAGTGGCTTCGGCGAATGGATTAGCCGGAAAATTGAAAATGGTGAAGGCGGCATTGCAGATGCCAAGGTTCCACCCGATTGGCATGATTAATAAAAACCGGGGGGTGTTTGGTTTGAACCTTGGTCACATGTGGCACGAACCGGAGAAGGTCGAACACTGGGTGGAAGCGATTGTTCGTGGGATTGAAGAAGACTGGATTAAACCTCACGTTGATAAAGCATTCTCGTTCGCACAGGCCGGTGATGCTCACAGCTACATGGAATCAAGGAAGAACATCGGGAAGGTTGTGTTGGTGCCTTAGTCGATTGGGTTGACGCGGTTCTCCGGGAGGAATGGTCGAATCATTTGCCATATATCATTTCACATTTTTCATTTGTCATTACAAACAACGGGTCACGTGTCGTCCTATTTCGTGTGTTTCGTGGATCGTATTTATCCGCCGGCCAAAAACGATCCACGAATTACACGAAAAACACGAAAGCTCAAATGATTTCGGACGATTCTTCACCGCGCCGTTTCGCGAGGAGCGAGGCAATCACGGTCGAGTAAATGAGGCCGAAGAAGAGAGAACCAAAAAACAGTCCGGCGTAAGCCAGGACAGCGACTCGCCACAGCGGTCGGTTTTGAGGATTACCTTCGCTCATCAGCAAATCCGGTCCAGCCACCAAATATTCGATCATAAAGAATAGACACGCAGAAACGGCGTAAACCAGTGAGATCGCCATTCCGGTTTTTACACCGTCCTTAAAGCCAAGGCGACCGTTAAGCTCTCGCTTGCGTGCGCTCATTCCTAAAAAGATCGCTATGATGGCAGTCACGTTGAAAAGGATGGGGGCGATTATGTTTGCACCAGACTCCGGCCCGACACCCATTCCAAAACGGACAATCAAAATCCACGCGATGAGTACAGCGGTGATTAGCAGTCCATATTTGAGAGCGATTTTGGTCATGGTGTTATTAAAACCGATCCACTAACCAACACCAACAAAAATCCAAACTACCCCGCGTCAGTGATCAAGACTACGTCCCGCGATACCGACCCCCGCGAAACTGCCAATTGCTTTCCGTCCCGCGAAAGATCGAACATAAATATCAAATCCGATTTGAAGTTCGTTAGCTGTTTCGGCGCACCACCCGTTATCGGTTGACTCCAAATGTTTGAGACGCCGCTGCGTGTATCGACATAAAGCACCTGGCTGCCGTCGGAGCTCCAATCAAGAATGTTGTTGGTCGGTGGAATGTCAAACGTCTTTACCGTTTCCCCCGTGTTGAAATCAATTAGCGCCAGCTTGAAAGGACTCAGGTCCTGCTCACGATAGCGACAGGCGATCAGTTTCCCATCCGGTGATATCGCATGCTGGCTGGTCAATTTGTTAGTAATTCTTTGCGGCTGTCCGCCGTCTATGGGCACTTTCCAAACTCCAGTGTCGGAAATACCCTGGTAGATAATCCACTTGTTGTCTGGACTAATAATCGGCGTAACTTCGCCGATGCCATCGGTAACTTGTCTGGCGTTTGAGCCATCGCTCTCCATTCGCCAGATGTGCGGCGTACCTGTACGGGTTGAAGTGAAGGCGATATAGCGCCCGTCAGACGACACATACGGGTGAGCATTTAACGCATTCGATGTTAGCTGTTTCTGATTACTCCCGTCCGCATTCACCATGAAAAGATCAGACTTGCCAGGGCCGAAGACTGAGTAAATGATGCGGCCGTCCGGCGTCAGGGCCAACCCATTAGCGCCTTCATTGTTGCCGGATCCGACTCTCGCAGCTTGATCCGCGCTGGTATTAGGCGTTACCCAAATATTAGACGTGACCTGAGTTTGTACCGTGGCGATGGACCGGCCGTCAGCGCTGAGACTGACGCCGTTGTAGTTATTGAGGTCGTTGGTAATTCGGTCGACTTCGCCGCCGGGTTGGTGCAGATACCAGATTTGGTTTGGCTCAGCCTGCTGTTCCTGCGCAGTAACAATGATGCCACCGTCGTGTTGCGTCCAAACAATCTGCTGCAGAAATGCCCAACGGTGCGGCGAGGCGTCTGTTTGGTTTTTCGAATTTATGTCTACCAGCGAAATGCGGTGGCGTTCGACGCCGTTTTCCTGCGATACCACAGGACACGCAATCAGGTTGCTATTCGGTGACCATGCAGGCCCTACCGGCGCGCCCGAGGCGAACCGGCTGGGACGTTGCTGCGACACAATCTTCTGTTCGTTGCTGCCATCGTTATTTGCGATCAAGAGAGCCGTCTCGCCTGACTGCGGAAAATTACGTATCCACGCGAATCGTTTGCCGTCGGGAGAAAACGTTACGGGCGTGTCCACATCTTGCGCCAGTTTTTCTGGTTGCCCGCCGAGCGCCGGAATTCGATAAACGACTCCCAGCGGGCTGTTCTTTTCATACACCACGTAATAGATGTAGTTACCATCTCGCGTGAAGGTGAGGCCGATGTATCGAGATTCCGCAGGCGGCACAATCTGAATGTTGCTCGACGTGGCGATCTGGCGGACCCACAGACTGGAATTGTTTCCGTCATTTGCCACGTGGACCACATACCGTCCATCCGGGGAAATGGTAGCCATGTTGGCCTTGCCGCTATTAGTCACCTGCGATAAACGAATTTTGCTGAAGGTTGCCGGCGTGGCCCTGCCCATGTTCGACCAAAGGGCCATGGCCGCAACGCCGGCCCCGATCAAAAGCACGAGTGCGATGCTCGCTGCGATCTTATGACGACTGATCCCCTGAACGATGTACTCGGCGCTCGACGTCGTGGGAGCGGCCGGCATCCCTACGGTCCGCTGGTTGAGTGGAAAAGAGGACATCGTCGATCCACCGCGCAGGTTCCCGGTCGTGATGTGCGGGTTGGTCGCGTCGGGCGCTATCGAACGTTCAAGTTCGGCCCCGACATCGAGCCGTTGCTTCAGACGGCGCAGGTCAGTCAACATTTCACGCGCGGTTTGATAACGGTCGTCGCGATCTTTTGTAAGCGCTTTGGTAATAATCCACTCCAGCGCTTCCGGCACGTCAACCAGAAAACGGGCGAGCGGTGGTTGTTCCTTTTCGAGGATAGAAACAATTACGTGGCTGGGAGTGGGGCCTTCAAAAGGAACGCGCCCGGCGACCATCTCATAAAGGACCACGCCCAAACTCCAAATATCGGTGCGCCCATCGACGGTATGACCGCGCGCTTGCTCCGGCGACATGTAGTTCACTGTGCCCATGACGGCGCCAGGACTTGTGTTTACCAACGCGCGCGTCGGCGCTTCGTCCCCCGTCGTTTCGGGCCGCTCCACTAATTTCGCCAGGCCAAAATCCAACAGCTTCACGTAACCATCTCGCCGCAGCATAATATTTTCCGGTTTGATATCGCGGTGAGCAATACCCGCCGCTTGAGCTGCTGCCAGGGCCGACGCGATCTGAATAGCAATGTCCAGAGCTTCATGTAGACGAACACCGCTGCCGGAGAGTTGACCTTCACCTGAATGTGCGGCCGTGCGCGAAAGGTGCTGGCGGAGCGTTTCACCTTCGACGTATTCCATCGCTATGAATCGCGTGGAATCGGAATGCGCGATTTCGTAGATTGTTAAAATATTCGGATGGTTTAGCGCTGAAGCAGAGTAAGCTTCCTGCTCAAATCTGCGTAAACGATCCTCGTCCTGCGTGAAGTTTGGCGGTAATAACTTTAGGGCAACGGGGCGCCGCAACTGATTGTCCTGAGCCAGATAGACCTCGCCCATTCCGCCCGCTCCGATCAAGGAACGGATCTCATAACGCCCAAAAACTGTGCCTACAGCTATCGCCATGGTGTGAAATTGTATACGCCCGACATTCTAGCCGCGTTTCATTTTCATGTGCTACAAGACAGGAATTGCGGGGCGAACCGTTGAACCGGTCAGATGTAACCGTTCTGATGCAGGGAGGTGTGCAGAAAGCAGCCCACGACAATTCTACCTCTCCTCTGGGAGAGGTTGGGGAGAGGGCCTGAGCACGGAGTAGTTTGGAATTTGAAGGTAGACTCGGGTATCGAGAGAACGAAGCCTGTTGATCTGAATCTTGATGCTTCCTTCAAAGGACACCAAGGGGATACCCGTCACGCCCTCCCCTAACCCCTCCCAACGGAGGGGAAACTAAAACAAAAAGGTCAACCCGACGAATCTTGTTGTCTACTGCCAGGCGGGCACTTTTTGTCCGTCGGCCGTGTGCCAATAAGGCGTCCATACGAGACTTAGGATTTTGATACTGATGTTTGCCTTCGTCGGTTTCAAGGTCACAGCCTCCAGCTGTTCCGTCTCGGCGTCGTAGCTCTTTTCCAGCGCCGCGGTTTCAGTCTTAAACTGTTCGTCGAGTTCCGCCAGCTGTTGGTCCACCGCGGCAACAGTTTCCTGCGCGCGGCTAACGTCCTGCGATTCTTTCATTGACCGTCCCACACCACGGGCTGCGGATGTCGCTCTACCCAGAGTAGTTAGACTAGCCGCCTTACGGCCCATGAACGACGAAAGCAGGGTGGCGCCAAACGATATCGCTGTCTGCATCTTCTGGCCTTTTGCTTGTTCCGCTTCGCGCGCCACTGCCTGCTCGGCTCGCCGCCGTCTTTCCTCCAGGGCAGCGATCTTCGGCGCAAACTTCTGGCGCAGATTTTCCACCGCCGCGTCGCGTTGCTCGCGCGCGTGCTGCTGCAGACGAACACGAAAATCGCGTTCCGATTCTCCGGCGTTCGAGCTTTGCTCGAGACGTGAACTCTTCAACAATTCCAACCTTTGTCCCCGGTAGAGCCAATTCGCAAAATCTTTCTGCCACTTATCATAGTTTTTCGGTTTGGTTGCGGCGGCGGGCAGTTCGCTAAACTGTGCGTTCTCGGAAGGTTCCTGTTCCAACTCTGAAACGGGAAGATCAATTTGCGCAGCGGCGTCCCAATCGATTGCGACCACACCGGGGGCAATGGGCGCGAGTATCGAAAGCTGTTTAGTTGTGTCCACTCGCTTGTCACTGAACCGAACATCTGCAGCTCCTATCACCATCGGATGATAAACAAGTGAACCATTGCCATTGCTTCTGACGGGAACAAAGTAACGCGGCACCTCAGGCGGCATTAGCGGCTCCCGATTTTTAGTTGAGTCGGCAGGTACAGGCGCGCCGGTTGTGGGCAAAGGGGCGGCGACGGGTTGCTTCTCGGGGGCCGTTGCGGGTGTTGAAGATTTGATCGGAGTCATCAACGTCTTAATCTGATTACGGGTCAAAGGTCCACGCAGATATGACATGGCCCAACGCGTCTGGAACACCTCCGTTCCTTCTTCGTGGACGTTGTTGAGCACAAAGATCCTGCTTTCAAGACCAGCCAATGTTTGTTCCATGTCCTGCCGGTCAAACTTCAACCCCGTTCCACCGGCAACTCCTTCCAGTCCTTCCAGGACGCGCGCCTTATCGCGCTCCGTTTGCAACCGTCCGATGATCCACGTGCCGGTGTTGGACAGTCCTTTATAGTCGAGGTCGACAGGATTTTGGGTGGCCAGCACAACCCCGAGCCCGAATGCGCGGCCCTGTTTCAACAAGGTCAGCAGCGGCAGCTTGGTGGGTGGGTTAGCAACCGGCGGGAAGTAACCGAAGATCTCATCCATGTAGAGGATCGCCCGCAGGCTCGTGGTACCTGATTGCGTTCTCATCCATCCGAGCATTTGATTAAGGAGTAACGAAACAAAGAACATCCGCTGCGCGTCGTTCAGATGTGCAATAGAGAAGATCGCCACTCGCGGTTTGCCTGCTGGGGTGTAGAGGATGTTTTGAATGTCGAGTGGCTCGCCTTCCATGTATGCGGCAAACGCCGGCGCAGCGAGGAGGTTATTAAACGACATCGCGAGCTCGAACCTGTCTTTGGGCGGGAAAAATGAATCAAGGTCCATCACCCCAATCCTCGTCAGGGAAGGCGACTGAATCTGCTGAATCAAGCCGGCGATATCAAGATCGCGTCCCGCAGTCCACTCCTTGCTGAAAATGTTTGACAACAAGATGTGCTCGCGACTCTTGATCGGATCTGCGTCGATGTCTAACAAACCCAGCAGGCTGGTCGCCGTGGTGTTCACGCGTTCTGTTAACAGCTCATCGTCTTCAACAATCTGAGGCGGAGGCGCAGCGAATGACTTCAGAATTGAAACCGGTATACCGGCGTTACTGCCCGGCGTGTAAATGCGAAAATCTGCAGCATCGCGAAGGCGCTGAATACGCTGACCATCCTGGCCCCACTGGGCCAGTCCGTTTTTCCACAGCTCTGCCTGTTTGGCGGCGTAGTCTGCGCTGGACACGCCCTTCTTCTGCGCGTCTTCTTCGTTGATCCAGGGAGCGAAGTCCTCGGGCCGCAACTCGGGGAAGGTGAGCAAAAGGTTTGGCAGGTCACCTTTGGGATCAATGATGATTGAAGGAATGCCATCGAGCGCCGCTTCTTCAATCAACCCGATGCACATGCCCGTCTTTCCGCTGCCGGTCATGCCGACGCAGACTGCATGTGTCACGAGGTCTTTGGAATCGTAAAGAAGTAACCCTTCCTTTGGTTTCTTCGCTTTAAGGTCGTAGGGCCTTCCGAGGTAGAAAACGCCGAGCTTTTCAAAGTCTTCCATGTGTATTTTTTCTTCAAGCACCCTAACGTTATTTAATTGGGCGCTTTCCTCATGTTACGTTAGTTGCAAGAAATTTTGCTGGCTGTTTAACCGGATCCACATTATAGTATCAGGCCTTCGCGGACCTGGGTTCCCCCAATTCTTGGAAAATCTTAATTAGGAGATGCAGATGAAAAAGTTCCTCATTTCTGGTGTGTTTATCG
>DATEPF010000147.1:0-5444 GCA_035273325.1 Pyrinomonadaceae bacterium
TGATAAGGCCACCATCCGTTTCGGGGGACTGGTCGCAGTCAGTGCTTTAGATATGGCCGTTCGCCGCGGCGAGATTTTCGGACTGATTGGGCCTAACGGAGCGGGTAAGACAACGATCTTCAACTTACTTACCGGTGTCTACCAACCGACCTCCGGCGAGATTTACTTTGAAGGAAAGGCCCTGCATGGCAAACGGCCTTACGAAATCGCGGCGCACGGCGTCTCACGCACGTTTCAAAACATCCGGCTGTTTCCCAGCATGACCGTTCTGGATAATGTGTTAACTGCATCGCATATTCATACGAAACAAACGCTGCTCGATGCAGTATTGCGCACGCCGCGATATCGACGTTGTGAACAGGAATCGCTTGAATACTGCATGGATCTGCTGGCGATTTTCGATCTCGATTCTTATCGAGACGAAGGCGGGACCAGTTTGCCCTATGGACAACAGCGAAGGCTGGAAATCGTCCGCGCGTTGGCGACCAAACCAAAATTGCTGCTGCTGGATGAACCGGCTGCCGGCATGAACCCTTCGGAACAGGAAGACTTGATGCACTTGATCAAGCAGATACGCGATCGTTTCAACCTGACCATACTGCTGGTGGAGCACAACATGAAAGTGGTGATGGGTGTGTGCGAACGGATTCAGGTAGTCGATTACGGAAAATCGATCGCGCTCGGTGTGCCGGAAGAAATCAGAAACGATCCTAAAGTGATTGAAGCGTATCTCGGGGATTAGCGTGCTATTTCGACGCAGTCCAAACCTGAAACTTCGAATTCAGTTCCTATGCTAGTTCTGGAAAACGTCTCCGTTAACTACGGCGCCATTGAAGCACTCACGGATATTTCGATGACCGTGGGCAAGGGCGAAGTAGTGACGTTGATCGGCGCCAACGGCGCAGGCAAATCAACCACCCTGAGGACCATCACGGGGCTGCTCGAGCCGCGACGCGGACGCGTGTTATTCGAAGGCGAAGACATCAGCGGCACACCCACCCACAAACTGGTGGCGCGTGGTATCTCGATGGCGCCGGAAGGCCGCGGTGTCTTTGCCAATCTATCGGTCCGCGAAAACCTGCAGATGGGCGCCTATCTGAATAGAAATAAGAAAGCGGTGGCCGCAGATATGGAGCGCGCGTTTACCATGTTTTCCAGGCTGAAAGAACGCGAATCGCAAAAGGCGGGAACGCTTTCCGGAGGTGAACAACAGATGCTGGCGATTGGCCGAGCCTTGATGTCGCGCCCGCGTTTGCTGTTGCTCGACGAACCTTCACTCGGTTTGGCGCCGCTCGTGGTCCATACCATCTTCGAAGCCATCGACGAAATTAGCAATGAAGGAACCACGATCCTGCTGGTCGAACAAAACGCTCATGCGGCGCTTGGTCACTCCGATCGCGCATACGTACTCGAAACCGGGCGGATCGTGATGGAAGGCCCATCAGTTGATCTCGCCGCTGACCCGCGCATCAAAGAAGCCTATCTGGGCGAGTAGCGAAATGTGCGACATGCTTTAGCTTGTCGTCGACGTGCGCCATGCTCAACGCAGGCGGCAATCTAAAGCTTGGCTCTGAACCCTTTTCTAAGCGGGCGAATCAATTTTCAACTAGTGGTACATCAACGATCATCAACCAGCCCGGCTTTCCGCCGTTTTTTCGTTCTGCTGATTTCTTTCGCACTCATCGTTCTCCCGCTCGCATGTACACCCGAAGCTGAACCCAGGGACGCGTCCGTGATCCCGATCGGTTTCTTCGGAGACCTCTCGGGAAAAACTTATAACTTCGGGCAGTCTGCGTTAAACGGTACTTTGATGGCCGCCGACGAGATCAATCAGGCCGGAGGTATCAATGGCCGGCGGCTGGACATAGTATTTCAGGACGACAAAGGCAGTCCCGAAATCGCCGCCCGCAGTACCAGCAAACTAATTCAACAGTACAAGGTGGTGGCCGTAATCGGTGCGGGTGCTTCGGGTAATAGTCTGGCGGCTGCGCCGAACGCGCAGTCGGCCAGAATTCCTTTAATCGCCCCCTCGTCAACCCATCCAGCTGTTACTCAGGCGGGTGATTACATCTTCCGCGCGTGTTACATCGACGCATTTCAAGGAGAGGTGATGGCGCGCTTCGCGGCCAACACGCTGCAGGCAAAGAAGGCTGCCATTATGGTTGACTACAACTCGCCATATAGCCGGGGCCTGACTGAATACTTCGAGCTCAGCTTCGCCAAACTTGGCGGGACCATCGTCGCCAAACAGTCGTACTCGGAAGGCGATGCCGATTTCAAGGGACAACTCAGCGCGATTAAGACTGCGGAACCGGATGTCGTTTACATTCCTGGTTACTACGGAGAGGTTGGACTGATCGCGGCGCAGGCGCGCCAGTTAGGAATCGATCAACCGTTGTTAGGCGCTGATGGATGGGACGCTCCGGAGCTGTGGGATCTCGCGAGCGACGCGGTGAATAATTCCTACATTTCGAACCACTACTCTGCTGACGACCCGGCAGAAAACATTCAAAAATTTGTGACCAACTACCGTCAACGTTATCAGAACCTGACACCGGATGCGCACGCGGCATTGGCTTACGACGCAGTGCGCTTCCTTGCTGAGGCGATGCAACGGGCCGGAACGACGGACGGCCCGAACTTGCGCGACGCAATTGCGGCGACCAAAAACTTTGCCGGCGTAACTGGTCTAATTAGCATGGACGGCAACCGCAACGCTGTTAAGCCGGCAGTCGTTCTGAAACTGCAAGACCGTGCATACATCTACCAGGAAACAATCCAACCGACGCAGTAGGAAGCAAGGCGGCTCTGCCGCATCCGGTGCGGTAAGGCTCTGCCTTACCGTCCGAGCAATGTCCGATTTCGCGGCGAGGCTGAGCCTCGCCGCACGAGGTAGGTGGCGGCTTTCGGAAAGGCATAGCCTTTCCGCACCGGATGCGGCAAAGCCGCAACGTTCATGGCGTCATGCTTTCCTAACATCCACCGGTTCCGGCTTGCCAAACTCGTTAATCTTGTATGCGTACGCTTCCTTTAGTTTCTCCTGTCCACTGTTCGTGTAGACCAGCAAACGCTCACCATCCGTGCGCACCATTACGATGCCAAACGCCGTGCGGCTGAACGCGAAGAACCGCTTCTTGGCCTTCGCGTCCAGGACCACTTCGCCATCGGTGATCAGGGCCTTGCCTTTGGAGAGCTTGTGAAACTCCGGATCCACAAAACCCTCGACCGCAAAAAACGCGACCAGCTCTGTTACGAAAATCAGCGGCTCCTCGGCGCGCGAATGTTTACCAAGGGCGCCCACGATTGTGGCGCGCGGATGTATGTACTCTTTGCGCGCGCTTTCGTCGCCCGATGAAATCACAGAAACCACCGGGGCTACGGCGCGAATAAAAGCGCCACTAAAATCCGCGGAGCCATGATGTGGGACTTTGAAGACTTCCGACTGAAGGTTGATCTGACCCTGACTGTGCTCGGCGGCAAGTGCCCGCCCCGCTTCGTCATTCAGGTCTCCGGTAAATAGAAAGTTGAAACGGCCATAATTCAACCGGAAGATCACTGAATGGCCATTGATGGTGTGTGAAGCAGATGCTCCGGTGAATCCCACGGGCTCAGTGTTTAACGACTCCTGACCAATCCTCGGGCCTTTCGGAGGACTGCCGAGAAACTTCAACCCCTTTACGTTTCCGATTTTGGTGGGTATCGGACCCAACACTTGTACCTTGATGTTTTCGTCGTTAAGAAAATCAAACGCCGCATCATCGCCCTTTTCCAGCCGCTCAAATTTGATTGGTCCACGCTTCTTGTAATCCTTGAGAGCAGTCTTCCATCCCAGGAACGGCTGGTTGAGTTCCGCATCATCCACATTTAGAAGGTTCTTCTCCAACCCCGTGATGATGGTGACGTCTTTGCCGGTCGCCGGATCTTTCACGACCTTGGTCGCGCCCAGCATTTCTTTTTCCTTGCGCGACTTCCCATTTTTCTTGCCGGGACGTTTCACCAGTCCGTTGTGGTAAATCCGCTGCGGGTGAATGAAGATTCGTTTCCACTTCATTGAATTCAGACGCTCGTCCGATTCAGATTCATGAATTTTTATCAGTCCCTCGAAGTGGTCCGCATCGCCATGGGTGACGAGGATGCAGTCAATCTCTTTTGGCTTGCTTGCGCTGGTTCCGCGATAACGGTTTGCCAGATAACGCGCGAACAGTTGATTGTCGCCGCCGTCGATTAACAGCACCTTGCCTTTGGGGGTTTCGACGACCGATCCGTCCCCCTGCTGCACGTCGACAAAATCAATCTTCAGAATCTTGCTGTCTTTTTTGAGGACGACGATGTCGGCAGGTTTATGCGTGTTCTTTTTTGGAGTGATGAAACCAGAGACCAGCTCGGGTTTGATACTGCCATCCTCCAGTTCATTAAAGATGGTCACCTTAACTTCCACGTGATCGGCGGTGATAGCTGCCACTTCCACTTCGTCTCCCCATCCAAGTAGACGTGTGGTCGCCTTGCGGCCATTGGATTCCGGCACTTTGATTTGCGCGAGGTCAATATTGATCAGGTGTTGAGCGGGCATGTGAGTTTCCTTTCGAGTGGGTCGGAGCAGTTATCCGCAGATTACACAGATTACGCAGATTTAATAGTCGTGCGGTCGAGTCGAGCCGTCACCCAAATTCCGTGAACTCTCTAAATTTCTAATCTGCGTAATCTGCGAAATCTGCGGATAGTAACGATTAAACGGCTTCTGATTGAGAGGTAAAAGTAAACTGTTTGACTTTCAATGCCGGTAGCATTGCTGACGCTGTTCCCTGTCCTTCTGAGCTTCCGACACGTTCCGGCGCGCCAATCATTTCCACATTGCCGGGCGCCAACAATTGCACCAGGCTCTGATTGAATCGGAAGTTGTTCACCGGATACTGAATCTTTCCGTTCTCCACGTACCAGACCCCGTCACGGGTCAGACCGGTTTGCAAGGCCGTACGCGGGTCGACGCCGCGGATATACCAGAAGCGACCGATCAGAAGTCCCCGGTTCGTAGACTTGATCATCTCGTCAATCGTCGCAGGCGCGGTGGCGCTGGCCATGATGTTGTTGACTGGCCCGGGTGTTGGTTGCTTGTCTTTCTGTTTGGCCCAGAAGCGGGAATAGATCAGGTTTTCCAGCACGCCGTTACGCACCAGGTGAACGCGCTGCGCGGGAATCCCGCCCTGCGCGGCCGGAGCCCCTGGCAGCTGCGGATGCCACGGATCACTGTAGATGTTGATCCGCGGGTCAAAAATTTGCTCACCTACCCTGGTCTTCCCACCCGGCGCCGAAAAGGGACTGCGGCCTTCATCAGCATTGCGCGCGTCGAATCCAAAAATAAATCCTGACAATAAGTCGGCCACAGCCTGCGGCTCCAAAATCGCTGTGTAGATGCCCGGCTCGAGCGTGCGTGGACTGCGGGACTC